>NZ_JBVJOT010000009.1:140087-191230 GCF_055583025.1 Streptomyces sp. NPDC104831 | reverse complement strand
GGAAGCGCGCCCGCCCCGCGGGAGACCCCCACAGCCGCATCCACCCCCCGGGGCGGGGCCGGCGGGCCGGCGGCGCGCGGCCGGGCCGCCCCGTGCCGGGGCGGCTCCCCGGGCAGCACCACCAGCGCCGCGCCCACGGCGAGGCTCCCCACGAGCGAGGCGACCAGCAGCCACCGCGCCACCCGGAGGGACCGGCGCGGCGCCGGCGGCTCGGAGATCAGGGACGTACCCACGCACTGCCGGTTGTCCATGGCGCTCACTGTGCGTCAATATGACGAGCACATCCGGGTGGCCCAAGGGCGGCGCGGGCGGGGTTCACACCGATGGCCGCGAGTGTCACGCTGTGATCATGAGCCGCATCGAAGCGCCACGCGACGAGCACACCGGCAACCTCACCGACCGGCTCCTGGCCGGCCTGCCGCCCGAGGCCGTTCTGACCGACCCCGACGTCACGGCCTCCTACGCCCACGACATGGCGAGCTTCTGCCCGGCCGGCCGGCCCGCCGTCGTCGTCCTGCCGCGCACCGTCGAGCAGGTGCAGCACGTGCTGCGCACCGCCACCGAGCTGCGCGTCCCCGTCGTCCCGCAGGGTGCCCGCACCGGCCTGTCCGGCGGCGCCAACGCCACCGACGGCTGCATCGCGCTGTCCCTGACCAAGATGGACCGCATCCTGGAGATCAGCCCCGTCGACCGGATCGCCGTGGTGGAGCCGGGCGTCGTCAACGCGACCCTCTCCCGCGCGGTCGAGGAATACGGCCTGTACTACCCGCCGGACCCCTCCAGCTGGGAGATGTGCACCATCGGCGGCAACATCGGCACCGCCTCCGGCGGCCTGTGCTGCGTCAAGTACGGGGTGACGGCCGAGTACGTCCTCGGGCTGGACGTCGTCCTCGCCGACGGCCGCCTGCTGTCCACCGGCCGGCGAACCGCCAAGGGCGTCGCGGGCTACGACCTCACCCGGCTCTTCGTCGGCTCCGAGGGCTCCCTCGGCATCGTCGTCCGCGCGGTCCTGGCGCTGAAGCCCAAGCCGCCCGGGCAGCTGGTGCTGGCCGCCGAGTTCGGCTCGGCGACCGCCGCCTGCGACGCCGTGTGCCGCATCATGGCGGGCGGTCACGTCCCCTCCCTCCTCGAACTGATGGACCGTACGACCGTCAAGGCGGTCAACGACCTCGCGCACATGGGGCTGCCCGAGACCACCGAGGCGCTGCTGCTGGCCGCCTTCGACACCCCGGACCCGGCCGCCGACCTCGCCGCCGTCGCCGCGCTGTGCGAGGCCGCCGGCGCCACCCAGGTGGTGCCCGCCGAGGACGCGGCCGAGTCGGAACTGCTGCTCCAGGCCCGGCGGCTCTCGCTGACCGCGCTGGAGGCGGTCAAGGGCACGACGATGATCGACGACGTGTGCGTGCCCCGCTCCCGGCTCGGCGAGATGCTGGACGGCGTCGAGCGGATCGCGGCCGAGTACGACCTGACGATCGGCGTCTGCGCGCACGCCGGCGACGGCAACACCCACCCCACCGTCTGCTTCGACGCCCGCGACCCCGACGAGTCCCGCCGGGCCCGCGAGTCCTTCGACCAGATCATGGCCCTCGGCCTGGAGCTGGGCGGCACGATCACCGGGGAGCACGGGGTCGGCGTGCTGAAGAAGGAGTGGCTGGCCCGCGAACTGGGCCCGGTCGGGGTGGAGATGCAGCGGGCCGTGAAGCAGGCGTTCGACCCGCTGGGCATCCTCAACCCCGGCAAGCTGTTCTGACACGGCGCGCCCCGGTGCCCGGATCACCGGGCGAGGAGCTGGTCGAGCGCGTCGTCGAGACCCGGCTGCCCGCCCTCCGTCCCCGGCGGCACCGCCCGCAGCGTCCGCTCCAGCCAGGCCGACACCTGTGCGGCCGGCGCCTGGAGCAGCGCGTCGCCGTCCGGCGCGCTCAGCGCCATCAGGACGACGCCGCGCCCGTCCGCCCTCGCCGGCCACACCCGCACATCCCCGTGCCCGCACGGCCGGAACACCCCCTCCACCAGCAGCTCCCGGGCGAACGTCCAGTGCACGGGCTGCTCGGAGTCGATGTGGAAGGCGATGTGGACGGCGTAGGGGTCGTCGGAGCGGTACGTGAGCCGGGCCGGGACCGGGACGCTGCGCGCCGGTGACAGGACGAGCCCCAGCTCCAGCTCCCGCTCCACCACGGTGTGCCGCATGACGGTGTCTCCTTTCTGCTCGGGCCGCGCGGACCGGGCCCGTACCGGGGGAGAGCGGGCGGGGGCCGGACCATTACGCGGGTCCGGAAAGATTTTTTTCGCGGGACCGGTGAGCCGGTACCGCATTGCCCGGAAAGGGGTGGGTCCCGCGGGACTGGCGTTGCGCGGTGCCCCGGTCTGATAGATGTGGAGGCCCCCATCCCACCCCCGAGCAGATACGGGACGACGGACATGAGCGCCCCAACCCCGGCACCCGGCGACGACAGGCCCCGCGAGGGCTACTACCCGGACCCGTCCATCCCCGGCTACGTCCGGTACTGGAACGGCGCCTCCTGGGTGCCCGGCACGAGCCGTCCGGCGCCGAAGGACGGCGAGCCGCTCATCCCGCCCCCCGGTGCCCGGCCGGCCGCCCCCTCCGTGGAGGAGACGGGCCCCCACTTCTTCGACGAGGACCCGCCCGCCGCCCCGGCGGCCCCCCTCGCCGGCCCCGGGCAGACCCCCGGCCCCGGCCCACGGCACACCCCCGGCCACCAGGAGCCCGGAGACCAGGCCGGCCAGTGGGCACAGCCGGCCCAGAGCGGCCCGGCCGGTCAGGCCGACCAGTGGGCCCGGACCGGCCGGCCGGGAGGAACCGGCCTGCCCGGCGCCCCCGTTCAGCCCGGGGTACCCGGTCAGTCCGGGGGACCGGGCCTGCCCGGCGCCGCCGCCCAGTCCGGCGATCCCCGCCTCCCCGGCGCCCCCGTCCAGCCCGAACTGCCCGGCCAGTCGGGTGTCCACGGCCGGCCCGCCGCTCCCGGGCTGCCCGGGCAGCGGGACCGGTCGGCCGGGTTCGGCGGGGACGGCGGGCAAGGCGGCCGGGGTGCCGATCCCCGGATGCCGGCGGACTCCCCGGCCGTCCCCCCGGCGCAGGACGGCGACGCCCCGGATCCCGGGACGTTCGTCTTCCGGCGCCCCGTGCCCGGCCCGGCGGCGGCCCGTACCGACGACGGCACGATGACCATCCGCCCCGTGCCCGCCGACCCGTCCGGGCCCGCCGCCCCCGACGGCACCCCGGCCGGCTTCGGCGCCCCGGGCCCCGTCGGCACCCCCGCCGCCCCCGGCTTCGGTGCCGGAAAGGCCGCCGCCCAGGCCGCCGCCGCGCAGACGCCCCCGTCCGCGCAGACACCCCCGGCGGCGCAGCTGCCCCACCCGGGTCCCGGCCCTCAGGCACCCCCCGCGGCGCACCTGCCCCACGGGGGTCCCGCCGCCCAGCCGCCCCGGTCCGCCGTGGCGCCCCCGGTGCCGCAGCAGTCCGCCGCCCCCGCCCCCGTCACCCCCATGACCACCGGTCCCGGTGGCGGGCAGGCGTCCTGGGCGCAGCAGGTGCACCAGCTGGCCGGGGGCGGGGACGAGCCGTCCGTCGCGCCGTGGAAGCCGCCGGTGGAGGACCTCTTCCAGGCCGTCGCGCGCCGGCAGGCCGCCGCCCGCCCCGCCGGGCTCGGCAGGCGGCTCGCCGCGCGGCTGATCGACCTGGCCGTGATCGGCGCCGTGACGGCCGCCGCGGCGGTGCCCCTCGGCATCCGGGCCGCGGATCACGTGCAGCGGAAGATCGACGCGGCCCGGCTGTCCGGCCGGCAGGTCACCGTGTGGCTGATCGACGGCACGACCGGCACCAGCCTCGGCATCGTCCTCGCCGTCCTGCTGCTCGCCGGCGTGCTGTACGAGGTGCTGCCCACCGTCCGCTGGGGCCGCACCCTCGGCAAGAAGCTGTGCGGTCTGGAGGTGCGGGACATCGAGGCGCACGAGCCGCCGACGTTCGCCCCGGCGCTGCGCCGCTGGCTGGTGTTCAGCGTGCCGGGCCTGCTGGCCGTCGGTGTCGTGGGCGTGCTGTGGTGTCTGTTCGACCGGCCCTGGCGCCAGTGCTGGCACGACAAGGCGGCGCACACGTTCGTCGCGGGCTGAGGCCGGGGGAGGGGCGGTACTCCGTACGGCCGTCTGCCGGATGCGCGGCGGCGGCCCCCGGGTTCCACTCGGGCCATGAGCAGCGAGACGCCCCCCGGCTCCGGAGAGCAGCCCCCCGAGGACGACCCCTTCAGGAAGCGGCCCCCGTCGGACCAGGGGCCGGGCTCGCCGTACGACACCCCGCCCCCGTACGGCGGCGGCCAGCCCCCGCCGGGGGGCGGCCCGTACGGCGGCGGCCCCCACGGCGGCGGGCCGTACGGCGGCGGCCCGTACGGGTCCGGGGCCGGCGGGTACCCCGCCGATCCGCTGGCCGGCATGCCCCCGCTCGCGGACAGCGGCAAGCGGACCCTCGCACGGATCGTCGACATGATCCTCGTCGGCATCGTCGTCTGGCTGCTCACCTGGGCGTTCGGCGTGCGCGAGTACACCGTCGACGGCGACCGGATCGAGGTCGGCCGGTCCGTCGCCCAGTCCCTCATCGCGGCCGTGCTCTACATCGCCTACGACACCGTCATGATCAGCAGGACGGGGCAGACCCTCGGCAAGAAGTGGCTCAACCTGCGGGTGGCCAACCTGGAGAACGGTGCCACCCCGTCCACGCAGACCTCGCTGACCCGCGCCCTGGTGCTGTGGGTGCCGTTCGCCTTCTGCTGCGCCTGCGTCTGGACGGCCGTCGCCGGCGGCTGGAGCTTCTTCGACAAGCCGTACAAGCAGGGCCTGCACGACAAGGCGGCCAAGACGGTGGTGGTCAGCACCCGTTGAGCGGGCCGCCGCCGGTCACAGGGCCGTGGGCACGCGCCCCTCGTCCGCCACGGCCCCCGCGGACGCCCGCGCTCCGCGCGCCCCGGGCGCGGGGACCGTCCACGCGACCAGCAGGCCCAGCACCAGGGCCGCGACGGCGATGACGACGATCCAGTGCCCCGAAGCCGTCTGGGACAGCAGCAGCATGGCGAGTGTCGAGAACATCACGGTGCAGAAGCCGTAGGCGAACTGTGCGGCGGTCGGACGCGGCATGGCCATCGTGTCCTCGGCAGTCTTCGGGGCGGGGAGCGGGGGGTGCCGTTCGATTCTCCTGGCGTCCATGCCCGAGCGGAACGTCCGGTAAGCGTGATCTGACACGGTCCCGGTGCACGGGGGGCGCACGGAGGCACCGCCTCCTCGCGCGGACGCGGCGGCACGTCGGCCGCCCCGTGGCCACCTGTCCGTAAAGCGAACGCCACCTCCGCATAGTGCACTTGTCCTGCTCAAGTCAAGGTCTGTCTTTTCTGCCAAACCTCTAGTCAAATGTCGTCACTTGACTACACGCGTTGATCTTGCGCGCACGGATTCCTCCATGCCCGGAACCCCCTGTCCGTGTGCGCGACGCGGGGGAGGAACTCAAGTGACCAGCAGATCCTGGACGTTCAGAGCGGCCGCCATCGGCGTGACCCTCGCGGCGGCGTCCGCCTCGTTCGCGACGTTCGCCGTCGCCGAGGCGAGCACGCAGCCCCGGCCCGCCGCCGCGAACCGGCACGACCCCGCGCCGGTGAAGCAGCACAACCACGACCTGGACGGCCCCCTGAGCAAGACCCAGGACGCCCAGCGCGAAGAGGCCCTGAAGCAGCTCATATCGGGCAAGGCCACCGCGCAGGAGCGCAACGGCTCGAAGGTCGTCAAGCTCAAGAGCGGCAAGGGCAAGAGCAAGTACGTCGAGCTGAGCCGCGAGAAGACCGACAAGATCTTCACGATCCTGGTGGAGTTCGGCGACAGGACCGACCCCAAGTACGGCGGCACCGCGGGTCCGCTGCACAACAAGATCGCCGCGCCGGACCGTGCGAAGGACAACTCGACGGCCTGGCAGAAGGACTACGACCAGAAGCACTACCAGGACCTGTACTTCGGCACCGGCGCGAAGACCGAGTCGCTGAAGAAGTACTACGAGAAGCAGTCCTCGGGCCGCTACTCGGTCTCCGGCGAGGTCAGCGACTGGGTCAAGGTCCCCTACAACGAGGCCCGCTACGGCAACAACGCCTGCGGCTCGACCAACTGCCCGAGCGTGTGGAACGTCGTCAGCGACGGCCTGGGCGCCTGGGTCGCCCAGCAGAAGGCGGCCGGCCGCAGCGACGCCGACATCAAGAAGGACCTCGCCCAGTACGACCAGTGGGACCGGTACGACTACGACGGCGACGGCGACTTCAACGAGCCGGACGGCTACGTCGACCACTTCCAGATCGTGCACGCCGGTGAGGACGAGTCCGCCGGCGGCGGCGCCGAGGGCAAGGACGCGATCTGGGCCCACCGCTGGTACGCCTTCGGCACCGACGCCGGCGCCACCGGCCCGCAGAACAACAAGCTCGGCGGCACCCAGGTCGGCGACACCGGCATCTGGGTCGGCGACTACACCATCCAGCCGGAGAACGGCGGCCTCGGCGTCTTCGCCCACGAGTACGGTCACGACCTCGGCCTGCCGGACGAGTACGACACCGCGGGCGGCGACAACTCCACCGGCTTCTGGACCCTGATGTCCTCCGGTTCCTGGCTCGGCCGGGGCAAGGAGTCCATCGGCGACCTGCCCGGCGACATGAACTCCTGGGACAAGCTCCAGCTGGGCTGGCTGAACTTCGACACCGCCACGGCCGGCAAGCAGTCCACGCACAAGCTGGGCCTGGCGGAGTACAACACCTTCGACAAGCAGGCCCTCGTGGTCAACCTGCCCGACAAGGCGGTCACCACCACGATCACCCCGCCCGCCCAGGGTTCCACCCAGTGGTGGAGCGGCAGCGGCAACGACCTGAAGAACACGCTGACCCGGTCCGTCGACCTGTCCGGCAAGACCTCGGCGAGCCTCACCCTGGACGGCTGGTGGGCCACCGAGGACGGCTACGACTACGTCTACACCGAGGTGTCCACCGACGGCGGCGCCAACTGGACCGCGCTGGACGGCACGGCGGACGGCCAGGCCCTGCCGAAGGACGCCAGCGGCAAGCCGGCGCTGAGCGGCTTCTCGCAGACGCACAAGAAGCTGTCGTTCCCGCTCGACGCGTACGCGGGCAAGAAGATCGACCTGCGCTTCCGCTACGCCACCGACGGCGGTGTCGCGGAGAACGGCTTCACCGCCGACGAGATCACGGTGACCGCCGACGGCGCCCCGCTGTTCTCCGACGACGCCGAGAAGGCGGACGCCGGCTGGAGCGCGAACGGCTTCTCCCGCATCGGCTCGGGCTTCACCAAGGACTACAAGCAGTACTACATCGCCGAGAACCGGCAGTACGTGTCGTACGACAAGACGCTGAAGACGGGCCCGTACAACTTCGGCTTCGCGTCGCGCCCGGACTGGGTGGAGCACTACCCGTACCAGAACGGCCTGCTGATCTGGAAGTGGGACACCTCCCAGGCGGACAACAACACCAACAGCACCAGCGGCCACCCGGGCACCGGTCTGATCCTGCCGGTCGACTCGCACCCGACGGCGCTGAAGTGGGCCGACGGCACGCTGCTGCGCAACCGCGTCCAGGCCTACGACTCGCCGTTCAGCCTGTACGCCACGGACGGCATCACCCTGCACAAGGCCGACGTCGCGCTGAAGATCAAGGGTTCCAAGGGGGTGCCGGTCTTCAACGACCACGCCAGCACCTACTACGACCCGGCGAACCCGACCGGTGGCGTGAAGGTCACTGACACCAACACCAAGATCACGATCGTCAAGGAGGCCAAGGACGGCTCGACGATCTCGCTCAAGGTCGGTCCCGCGGTGAAGTAGTTTCCGTCACCGCAGGTCAGTAGCGTATCGGCGGCAACCCCTCTGGCGGGTTGCCGCCGATCGTGTTTAGGTGCGTCCTGTGGACCGCTTATTGACACCGACCGGAACGGGGAAGTGACCGCATGGCCGCTGGAGGCTTCTGCAAGCTGCCGAACGGCACGGTGGTGGTGGCGCTGAACCTGCCGTACGGCGCCGCCCGCGTGCGGGTCCTGGTGCACGCCGGCAACCGCGCACGCGCCCTCACCCGGCTCCGGAACCTGGGCCTGCGGGCGGTGTACCTGCGGGGCAACGCCGAGCCCCCGACGCCGGACGAGGTCACGGCGGTCCTGCACCACCCCGACGGCCTGGTCTGGCGCACGGCCCGCGCGGCCGACGGCGCCTTGGCGACGGAGCTGTGGCACCCCATCCGGGCGCTGCTCCGGGGGCCGGTGACGGTGGGGTGAGGCGGCCCGCGGGGTGAGGCGGCTCGTGGGACGAGGCCGCCCACGGGGTGAGGCGGCCCCCTTCTATCCGCCGACCACCGGCTTGCCCGTCAGCTCGACCCCCGCGGCCCGCAGCTCCTCCAGGGCCCGCTCGGTCGTCTCCGCGGCCACCCCGGCCGTGAGGTCCAGGAGGACCTGGGTGCGAAAGCCCTCCCGCACGGCGTCCAAGGCGGTGGCGCGCACGCAGTGGTCCGTGGCGATGCCCACCACGTCCACCTCCGTGACCTCCCGGGAGCGGAGCCACTCGGCCAGGGACACGCCGTTCTCGTCCGCGCCCTCGAAGCCGCTGTACGCCGCCGCGTACGCCCCCTTGTCGAACACGGCGTCCACCGCGCCGGAGGCGACCGCGGGGGCGAAGTTCGGGTGGAAGCCCACGCCCTCCGTGCCCGCGACGCAGTGCGCGGGCCAGGAGCGGACGTAGTCGGGATCGTCCGCGAAGTGGCCGCCGGGCGCGATGTGGTGGTCACGGGTGGCCACCACGTGCCGGTACCCCGTGCCCGCCGCCTCCCCGATCAGCTCGGTCACGGCGGCGGCCACGTCCGCCCCTCCGGCCACCGCGAGGCTGCCCCCCTCGCAGAAGTCGTTCTGCACGTCTACGACGATCAAGGCGCGGCGCATGGTGGGTGTCCTCCGACTGAGAGTGAAGTAACCGAGCCTAGAGACTTCCGGGCCCGTGCGGGAGGGGTGAGAGGGGGCGGACGGCGGTCGCGCTGTTAGCTACCCGGGCGCCCGTGGACGTACTCCGTCGGAATGACGGGTTCCCCGCGCGAGAGCTGGGTCGCGGACAGCGGCAGATTCGCCCGGGCCGCGATGTGCCGCTCCCGGGTCACGTCCAGCGGCTCCCGGGCGACCACCGTCCCGCCGCGCACCAGCGGCACCAGCAGCTGCCGGCCGGCCAGCTCGGGCGGCACCGGCCCGGTGCCCACGACCTCGGCCTCGGCGGTCCCGTCCGCGTCCAGCCGGCGCGCCGCCCACTTGCGGCCCCCGATGGACATCTTGCCGCCGCTGGACTTCTTCGCGACCGGCACCAGCGGCGCCTTCGGGTCGGCGGAGTCGGCGCGGGCGACCAGCTTGTAGACCATCGAGCTGGTGGGGTGCCCGGAGCCGGTCACCAGCTGGGTGCCCACGCCGTAGGCGTCCACCGGCGCGGCGGCCAGCGAGGCGATGGCGTACTCGTCCAGGTCGGAGGTCACGACGATCTTCGTGTCGGTCGCGCCCAGCTCGTCCAGCTGCTGCCGCACCCGGTGGGCCACCAGCAGCAGGTCGCCGGAGTCGATGCGGACCGCGCCCAGCTCGGGGCCGGCCACCTCCACCGCCGTACGGACGGCCTCGGCGACGTCGTAGGTGTCCACCAGCAGGGTGGTGCCCCGGCCGAGGGTCTCCACCTGGGCCTGGAAGGCGTCCCGCTCGCGGTCGTGCAGCAGCGTGAAGGCGTGCGCCGAGGTGCCGACGGTGGGGATGCCGTAGCGGAACCCGGCGGCGAGGTCGGAGGTGGTGGCGAAGCCGCCGACGTAGGCGGCGCGGGCGGCGGCCACCGCGGCCAGCTCGTGGGTGCGCCGGGCGCCCATCTCGATCAGCGGCCGGTCACCGGCGGCGGAGGCCATCCGGGAGGCGGCGGCGGCGATCGCGGAGTCGTGGTTGAGGATGGACAGGATCACCGTCTCCAGCAGGACGCACTCGGCGAAGCTGCCCTCGACCCGCAGGATCGGCGAGCCGGGGAAGTACACCTCGCCCTCGGGGTAGCCCCATATGTCGCCGCCGAAGCGGTAGCCGGCGAGCCACGCCAGGGTCTCCTCGTCGACGATCTGCCGCTCGCGCAGGAAGCCGAGGACGCCCGCGTCGAAGCGGAAGTTCTCCACCGCGTCCAGGACGCGCCCCGTGCCGGCCACGACGCCGTAGCGGCGCCCGTCCGGCAGCCTCCGGGTGAAGACCTCGAACACGCTCCGCCGTTCGGCCGTACCGGCCCTCAGCGCGGCGCGCAGCATCGTCAGCTCGTACTGGTCCGTGAAGAGCGCCGTCGAGGGAACGTCCACCGGCAGCCCAAGGTCCGCTGTGTTCATGTCGGGGAATCGTACTCCCTTTTCGTCGGTGTGACGATTTATGGCGGGCGTGGCAGCATGGGCCATGTGACGTCACCCGCGCCCGTAGAGATCGAACGCCCCGCGTCGGCGGAGGAGAGTTCCCCCGTAGCCGAGCCTGACGTCCCCTGGGTCACCATCGTCCACAACGACCCGGTCAATCTCATGAGCTACGTGACCTACGTCTTCCAGACGTACTTCGGCTACTCCAAGGACAAGGCCACCAAGCTCATGCTCGACGTCCACCACAAGGGCCGGGCGGTCGTCTCCAGCGGGAGCCGCGAGGAGATGGAGCGCGACGTGCAGGCGATGCACGGCTACGGTCTGTGGGCCACCCTCCAGCAGGACCGGAAGTAAACGCCGCAGATGCCCGGACACTTCGAACCGCTCCCCGGCGGCGGCGCGGCCGTCGCCCTCGACGACGTCGAGATCTCCATCATCCGGTCGCTGGCCGTCCAGCTCCTGGAGCTCATCGGCCCCGGGCCCGGCGCCGACGCCCCGGACGACCCGCTCGCCGAGCTGTTCGCCGAGGGCCCGAGCGAGCCGCCCGCCGACCCGGTGCTGCGCAGGCTCCTGCCCGACGCCTACAGCGACCCGGAGCGGGCCTCGGCCTCGCCGGCCGAGGCCGAGGAGCGGCGGGCGCACTCCGCCGAGTTCCGCCGCTACACCGAGAACGACCTGCGCGCGGGCAAGCGGGAGAACGCGCTCGCCGTGATCCGCTCCCTGGACGCGCTCGCCCCGGCCGGCGAGGGCGGGGCGGTGCTGAAGCTGTCCCCCGAGGAGTCCCGGCAGTGGCTCGGCGCCCTCAACGACCTGCGGCTGGCGATCGGCGCCCGGCTGGAGATCACCGACGAGGACGACACGGAACTGCTCTACCGGCTGCCGGAGGAGGACCCGCGCAAGCCCATGGTGCTGGCCTACCTCTGGCTGGGCGGACTGCAGGAAACCTTGGTGTCCACCCTGCTGCCGTGACCCGGATTGGCTGGTTCCGTTCGCTGTTCGCTCAGGGAACGCTCAATTCCGAATAACGATCCCATCACCCTCGCGGTCATTTTTGATACTTTCGGACCATCTTTGTCCGCTTTTATCTGTGGCGTGGCTCACACTGCCCCTCTGTGATCAGTATTGCGCGCGTGATAAATCTTCACGACCGCCCGGCGAACACCACCCATGTTCGGCCGGGTGCGCCACCGAGCCGACGACCGTCGGCCAGGCAACAGCTCCATTCATCCGGGGGGATCGAGACCCGATCCGCGGCCGTTGACCGGCCCGGGTCGTTATGGAGAAAGGCGCACCACCATGACCTCAGCGCAGGTCGACCAGCATCACGACGGCAATGAGGCCGTGCGGGGCGAGGGCAGCGAGGGCGGCGAGGGGTATCAGCGCGGGCTCGGTGCCCGGCAGATCCAGATGATCGCCATCGGCGGTGCCATCGGCACCGGCCTGTTCCTCGGCGCGGGCAAGGGCATCTCCAAGGCCGGCCCCAGCCTCATCCTGGCGTACGCCGTCGCGGGCCTTGTCATCTTCCTGATCATGCGGGCGCTCGGCGAGCTGCTGATGTACCGCCCGGTGTCGGGTTCGTTCTCCGATTACGCGCGCGAGTTCATCGGTCCGTTCGCCGGTTTCGTGACCGGATGGACGTACTGGCTGTTCTGGGTGGTCACGGGCATCACCGAGGTCACCGCCGCGGCGAAATACATGACGTACTGGTTCGACATCCCGCAGTGGCTGTCGGCCCTGGTCTTCACCGTCGTCCTCTACGGCGCCAACCTGATCTCCGTGAAGCTCTTCGGCGAACTGGAGTTCTGGTTCTCCATGGTCAAGGTCACCGCCATCATCGGCATGATCCTGATCTGCGCCGGCATCCTCACCATCGGCTTCTCCGACGCCGGTGACACCGCCTCCGTCTCCCACCTGTGGAACCAGGGCGGCTTCTTCCCGCACGGCATCGACGACACGCTGATGACCCTGCAGATGGTGATGTTCGCCTTCCTCGCCGTCGAGCTGGTCGGTGTGACCGCGGGCGAGTCCAAGGACCCCAAGACCGTGCTGCCCAAGGCGATCAACACCGTGCCGTGGCGCATCGCCGTCTTCTACGTCGGCGCGCTGATCATGATCCTGTCGGTCGTGCCGTGGACCAGCTTCAGCGCGGGCAACAGCCCCTTCGTGGTCGCCTTCGAGCGGATGGGCCTGCCGGCCGGCGCGGGCATCGTCAACTTCGTCGTGCTCACCGCCGCGCTGTCGTCCTGCAACTCCGGCATGTACTCCACCGGCCGCATGCTGCGCGACCTGGCGCTCAACAGCCAGGGTCCCAAGGCGTTCACCAAGCTGACGACCAGCGGCACCCCGCTCGTCGGCACCACGTTCTCCGCCGCGCTGATGCTGGTCGGCGTCTGGATCAACTACCAGTGGCCGGGCAAGGCGTTCGACTACGTGGTGTCCTTCGCGACCATCTCCGGCATGTGGGCGTGGATCGTCATCCTGATCTGCCAGCTGCGCTACCGGGCCAAGGCCGACCGCGGCGAGCTGCCCCGCTCGGAGTTCCGCGCCCCGGGCGCGCCGTGGACCAGCCTGGTCGCGCTCGCCTTCATCGGCATGGTGATCGTGCTGATGGGCATCGACAAGGACGCCCGCGTCTCGCTGTACTGCGCGCCGGTGTGGGGTGCCATCCTCGCCGTCGCCTACCTGGTGCTCCGGCGCCGCAACCCGGAGGCCGCGGCCTTCCACAAGCGCTGACCCGGACCCCGGACCTCCCGGAAAGGACGTCCGGCCGCCGGGAGCTCTCGTGGCGCCCCCGACGGCCGCCGCTCAGGACGTCCAGCATGTGGGCCGTCCCGTACCACCAACCGGTACAGGACGGCCCTCTGCTTATCCTGACCCCCATGCTGACCATCACCCAGGCCCTGTACGACCGGATCGTCGCCCACGCGCGCAAGGACCACCCCGACGAGGCGTGCGGCGTGGTGGCGGGCCCGGCGGGCTCGGACCGCCCCGAGCGCTTCATCCCCATGCTGAACGCGGCGATGTCGCCCACCTTCTACGAGTTCGACTCGGGCGACCTGCTGAAGCTGTACCGCGAGATGGACGACCGCGACGAGGAGCCGGTGGTCGTCTACCACTCCCACACCGCCACCGAGGCCTACCCCTCGCGCACCGACATCTCCTACGCCAACGAACCCGGCGCCCACTACGTCCTGGTCTCCACCGCCGACACCGACGGCCTCGGCGACTTCCAGTTCCGCTCCTTCCGGATCGTGGACGGGCAGGTCACCGAGGAGGAGGTCAGGGTCGTGGCGACCTACTGATCTCGCCCACCGGACGGAATGCGTCCGGCATGCGGAATCACACTCCGGGACGCGGACCGGGAATCGATACGATGAGCCCATGGTTCTTCTCGACGTGGCCGACAGGGCGCCGGGCACGCCGCTCGCGGCGCGGCTGCACGTCGACCCGTGCGGGCCGAGCGCCCTGAGTTGACCCACCCGCTGCCGCCGTACGGCCCCGCGCCGCGGCGGTCCGCCGCCGCGCGCCCGACCGAACCGACGACACCTTCCGACAGGAGCCCCGAGTCATGGCCATCGAGGTCCGCATCCCGACCATCCTCCGCCAGTACACCGACGGCCAGAAGGCGGTGGAGGGCAGCGGTGACACCCTCGCCGAGCTGTTCGCCGACCTCGAGACCCGGCACGCCGGCATCCAGGCCCGCATCGTGGACGGCGACCAGCTGCGCCGCTTCGTCAACGTGTACCTGAACGACGAGGACGTCCGCTTCCTGGAGGGCATCCAGACGAAGCTGTCCGACGGCGACAACGTCACGATCCTGCCGGCCGTGGCCGGCGGCATGCGCTGATCGGCTCCCGAGCAGCGATGCGCTACGACTCCCCGCTGGCCGCGGTGGGCAACACCCCCCTGGTGCGCCTGCCGCGGCTGTCGCCGTCCCCGGACGTGCGGATCTGGGCCAAGCTGGAGGACCGCAACCCCACCGGCTCGGTCAAGGACCGCCCCGCCCTGCACATGATCGAGCAGGCGGAGAAGGACGGCCGGCTCACCCCCGGCTGCACGATCCTCGAACCCACCTCCGGAAACACCGGCATCTCCCTCGCCATGGCCGCCAAGCTCAAGGGCTACCGGATGGTGTGCGTGATGCCGGAGAACACCTCGCAGGAGCGCCGGGACCTGCTCGGCATGTGGGGCGCCGAGATCATCTCCTCGCCGGCCGCCGGCGGCTCCAACACCGCGGTGCGGGTGGCCAAGGAACTGGCCGCCGAGCACCCCGACTGGGTGATGCTCTACCAGTACGGCAACCCGGACAACGCGGGCGCCCACTACGCGACCACCGGCCCGGAGATCCTCGCCGACCTGCCCTCCGTCACCCACTTCGTGGCGGGCCTCGGCACCACCGGCACCCTGATGGGCGTCGGCCGCTACCTGCGCGAGCACAAGCCGGACGTACGGATCGTCGCCGCCGAACCGCGCTACGACGACCTGGTCTACGGCCTGCGCAACCTCGACGAGGGCTTCGTCCCCGAGCTGTACGACGCCTCCGTCCTCACCACCCGCTTCTCGGTCGGCTCGGCCGACGCGGTCACCCGCACCCGCGAACTCCTCCAGCAGGAGGGCATCTTCGCGGGCGTCTCCACCGGCGCCGCCCTGCACGCGGCGATCGGGGTCGGGAACAAGGCCGTCAAGGCGGGGGAGAGCGCCGACATCGTCTTCGTCGTGGCCGACGGCGGCTGGAAGTACCTCTCCACGGGCGTCTACACGGCGGCCACCACCGAGGAGGCCATCGCGACCCTCCATGGACAGCTCTGGGCGTAGCGGGGGATCCGCGCGCGCCGGTGGTACGTCACATCCGCACCAGTACTCCTGCGGAAAGGCGGACCCCATGCGCGGTACCACGCCCCTCGCCCTCGCGGCGGCAGCGCTGCTCCTGGCCGGCTGCGGCTCCCAGCGGGACACCGGGAGCGACGGCCAGGCGCCGCCCCGCACCGCCTCGCCGTCGGCCGGCCGCTCCGCCGGCGGCTGCGCCGACGCGACGGCGGCGCGGCTGACGGCCGCCGATCACGGCCGTACCGTCTGCGTGGCCGAGGGCGGCGAGGTCCGCCTCACCCTGGACGGCACCCGGGCCCGCCCCTGGAAGCCGGTCACCGCGAGCGGCACCGGGCTTCAGCCGGTCAACGCGGGGTTCGTCCTCCAGCCGGGCGACGCCACGGCCGCGTACCGCGCGGTGCGCGCCGGCACGGTGCGGCTCGCCTCGTCCCGCCCCCGCTGCCCCGAGCCCAGCGCACCGGAGGGGGTGTCCTGCGAGGGCGTCGAGGAGTGGACGGTCACCGTCCGGATCGGCTAGCCCGCCAGGTGCCGCACCTGGTCCCACAGGACCGGGTCGACCACGCCCACCCGGCGGCGGAAGCCGTCCACCGGGACCTCGCGCAGCTCGTCGGTCTCCAGGAAGCTGGGGCGGCCCTGGGCGTCGCCGACCGCGCCGGGCGGCAGCGGGATCACCCCGCTGCGCTCGTCGCGGTACCTGCTGGTGATCTTCGCGACCGTGGCCCGGTCGCCGCGCACGGCCAGCACCAGACACGGCCGGTCCTTGTGCCCCGCCCGGTCCTCGAAGGGGACGTGCGCCCACCAGATGTCCCCGGGCGACGGCCGCGGCGCGTGCCCGGCCCGCGGGCCCGGCCGGCCCGGCGGCCGCAGGCGCCGCCCGGCGGGCCGGCGGCCGCGGCCCCAGCCGTCGACGAGCGTGGCGACCAGCGCGAGGAGCACCACCGCCGCGAGCGCCAGCCACCAGGACGTGTCCATACGACGACGTTACCGGCGCGCGCCGCACATCGCGCGCCCTCCGGGGAACCCGGTGCGCCCCCGGTCCAGCCGAACCGGTGACAGCACAGGTGAGTTCGCCCACAACGGCCCCTGGCGGAGGAGCGACCCGCCCCGTCGCGCCTTACGCTCGACGAACCGCACGACCCCCGACAGCCCCTCGTCCCGAGTGGCCCCACCATCCTGCCCACCGCACTTCCGCCAACGGAGGTTTCTGCTTCATGAAGCTCACCGTCGTCGGCTGCTCGGGGTCGTTCCCGTCCGCGGAATCGGCCTGTTCGAGCTACCTCGTCGAGGCCGACGGCTTCCGGCTGCTTCTCGACATGGGCAACGGCGCCCTGGGCGAGCTGCAGCGCCACTGCGGTCTCTACGACCTCGACGCGATCTTCCTCAGCCATCTGCACGCCGATCACTGCATCGACATGTGCGCGTATTTCGTGGCGCGCTACTACCGCCACGAGGGCGGCCGGTGCGCCCCCCTCCCGGTCTACGGACCCGAGGGCACCGAACACCGCCTGACCACGGCCTACGCGGACACCCCCTCCGCCTCCTCCATGAGCGAGGTCTTCGACTTCCACACGGTGAAGCCCTCCACCTTCGAGGTCGGCCCCTTCACCGTGCACACCGAGCGGGTCCGCCACCCCGTGGAGGCGTACGGCATCCGCGTCGAGCACGCCGGGAAGTCCCTGACGTACTCCGGCGACACGGGCGTCACCGAGGCGCTGGACGAGCTGGCCCGGGACACCGACCTGTTCCTGTGCGAGGCCGCGTTCACGCACGGCAAGGAGAGCATCCCCGACCTGCACCTCAACGGCCGCGAGGCGGGCGAGACGGCGACCCGCGCGGGCGCCCGCCGGCTGCTCCTCACCCACATCCCGCCGTGGACGGACCCCCAGGTCAACCTGCGGCACGCGCGCGAGGCGTTCCCCGGACCGGTGGAGCTGGCCGCGCCGCGGCAGACGTACGAGATCTGACAGCCGGGCACGCGAAAGGCCCCGGAGCCATGGGCTTCCGGGGCCTTCCTCATGCCGTACCGGCCTCGCTCACGCCTTGGTGAGGTCCTCGACCTCCTCCTCGGGCTCGCGGCCCGGGGTCTTCAGGTCGAACTTGACGATCGCGAACCGGAAGACCGCGTAGTAGACCGCCGCGAACACCAGGCCGACCGGGATGATCAGCCACGGCTTGGTCGCCAGGTTCCAGTTCAGTATGTAGTCGATCGCGCCGGCCGAGAAGTTGAAGCCCGCGTGGACGCCCAGTCCCCAGGTGACCGCCATGGACACGGCCGTCAGCACCGCGTGGATGACGTAGAGGACCGGGGCGATGAACATGAAGGTGAACTCGATCGGCTCGGTCACACCGGTCACGAAGGAGGTCAGCGCGAGGGAGAGCATCATGCCCATCACGGCCTTGCGGCGCTCGGGGCGGGCGCAGTGCGCGATGGCGATCGCGGCGGCCGGCAGGCCGAACATCATGATCGGGAAGAAGCCGGTCTGGAACAGGCCCGCGGACGAGTCGCCGGCGAGGAACCGGGTGATGTCGCCGTGCACCATGTCACCGGAGGCGTTCTTGAAGTCGCCGAGCTGGAACCACGCCACCGTGTTCACGAACTGGTGCATGCCGATCGGGATCAGACTGCGGTTGACCAGGCCGAACAGGGCCGCGCCGCCGGAGCCGAGGCCCGTCATCCACTCGCCGAAGTGGGTGATGCCGTTGCCGATGGGCTCCCAGACGAGGCTGAAGAGGACGCCGACCAGGGTGCCGACGAAGGCCATCAGGATCGGCACCAGCCGGCGGCCGTTGAAGAAGCCGAGCCAGTCCACCAGCTTGGTGCGGTGGAACCGCTGCCACATCACGGCCGCGAGCAGACCCATGATGATGCCGCCGAGCACCCCGGGGTCGTTGTACGTCGCGGCGACGATCTTGCCCTTCTCGATGTGCTCCTCGGTCACCGGGAAGGCCTGCAGCACCTTGCTGTAGACGAGGAAGCCGACCAGCGCGGCGAGCGCGGTCGAACCGTCCGCCTTCTTGGCGAAGCCGATGGCCACGCCGATGCAGAACAGGATGGGCAGGCTGCCGGTGATGGCGCCGCCCGCGGCGTTGAAGACGGTCGCGACCTTGTCCCAGCCGAGGCCGTCCTTGCCGAAGATGTCGTCCTGGCCGAGCCGGACCATGATGCCCGCGGCCGGCAGGACGGCGATCGGGAGCTGCAGGCTGCGGCCGACCTTCTGCAGGCCCTGGAGCAGGCCCGCTCCCCTCTTTTTCGCCGGCTTCGCAGCCGGGGCCGCCGACTCGGTGGCGGTGGTCATACTTCCTCCATCGGGCAGGGCGCCGCCCGGGAACCATGGAAGGGGACGGCAGCGTCTCTGGTCTACACCACCTGTGGTGTAGACCTGTTGTAGCACGATGAAGGGGACGTAAGGAACCCGTGATTCCGCGACCGCGGCGCTACGCGCTGTGCGCCTCGGACCTCGGGTGACGCGGTCTCAGACCTTGGTGACGTCCTCCACCTCCTCCGCCGGCTCCCGTCCCGGTGTCCGCAGGCCGAACCGGGTGATCGCGACCCGGAAGACGACGTAGTACACCGCCGCCAGGGCGAGGCCGATCGGGATGATCGCCCACGGTCTCGTCGCCAGGTTCCAGTTGATCACGTAGTCGATCAGTCCCGCCGAGAAGCTGAACCCGTCGTGCACCCCGAGCGCCCAGGTCACCGCCATCGACACCCCGGTGAGCACGGCGTGCGCCGCGTACAGGGCGGGCGCGACGAACAGGAACGAGTACTCCAGCGGCTCGGTGATGCCGGTCACGAACGAGGTGAGCGCCACCGAGAGCATCAGCCCGCCGGTCTCCTTGCGCCGCTCGGGCCGCGCGCAGTGCGTGATCGCCAGCGCGGCCGCCGGCAGCGCGAACATCATGACCGGGAAGAAGCCCGAGGTGAACTGGCCGGCGTGCGGATCGCCCTGGAGGAACATGTTGATGTCGCCGTGCACCACCGTGCCGTCCGGCTTGGTGTAGCTGCCGAACTGGAACCAGATCGGCACGTTGAGGAACTGGTGCAGGCCCACCACCAGCAGCGCCCGGTTGGCGACCCCGAAGACGCCCGCGCCCCAGGCGCCCGCGTTCCGCAGCCACCCGCTGAGGCTCTCCAGGGCGCCCCCGACGGCCGGCCACACCAGCAGGCACAGCACGGCGAACGCGATCGCGGCGAACGCCATGATGATCGGCACCAGCCGGCGGCCGTTGAAGAAGCCCAGCCAGTCCACCAGGCGGGTGCGGTGGTAGCGGGCCCAGAACCAGGCCGCCAGCAGGCCGATGACGATGCCGCCGAAGACCCCCGGGTTCTGGTAGGTGAACGCGGACACCGTGCCGCCGGCCGCCTGGCACCCCGCCGCCACCGCCTTCGCGCCCGCCGGGCACCCCTCGGGGAACTGCCGCAGCACGCCGTAGTAGACGAGGAAGCCCGTCACCGCCGCCAGCGCCGTCGAGCCGTCCGCCTTCTTCGCCATGCCGATCGCGACGCCCACGCAGAACAGCAGCGGCAGCCCCAACTGCCCGTCCAGCAGCGCGCCGCCCGCCCCGCTCATCACCTTGGAGACGTCCGTCCAGCCCAGGCCGTCCGCGCCGAACAGATCGGGCTGGCCCAGCCGGTTCAGGATGCCCGCCGCCGGCAGCACGGCGATGGGCAGCTGGAGGCTGCGGCCCATCTTCTGCAGGCCCTGGAACAGACCGTTCCAGCGGGCCCGGAGGGGAACGGCCGTGCTCTCGGCGCTCATGGGTTTGGCGACCCTCCCCACGGTGGTGTAGACCAGTCGACGGACGGTTCCGCTGTTGTGATCGCCATCATTGGGCACGGACGGCATGACCGCTCGCAAAGATGGGCCAACTGTGGGTTACTGCGACAAAGCGGTTCGGAGCAGGGAGAAGGAACATGGCCAGCAAGGCTGAGAAGATCGTCGCCGGGCTCGGTGGCATCGACAACATCGAGGAGATCGAGGGCTGCATCACCCGGCTGCGCACCGAGGTGTCCGACGCAGGCCTGGTCGACGAGGCCGCCCTGAAGGCCGCCGGCGCCCACGGCGTGGTGAAGATGGGCACCGCCATCCAGGTCGTCATCGGCACCGACGCCGACCCGATCGCCGCGGAGATCGAAGACATGATGTGAGCCGGACCGGTTCACCCTGAAGGGGCCCCTCCCGACGCGGGAGGAGCCCCTTCGCCCGTTACGGCTAGGCTCGGCGGCATGTCTCGCATCGACGGCCGTACGCCCGAACAGCTCCGCCCGGTCACCATCGAACGCGGCTGGAGCAAGCACGCCGAGGGCTCCGTCCTCATCTCCTTCGGCGACACCAAGGTCTTCTGCACCGCCTCCGTCACCGAAGGGGTCCCGCGCTGGCGCAAGGGCAGCGGCGAGGGCTGGGTCACCGCGGAGTACTCCATGCTGCCCCGCGCCACCAACACCCGCGGCGACCGCGAGTCCGTCAAGGGCAGGATCGGCGGCCGGACCCACGAGATCTCTCGGCTCATCGGCCGCTCCCTGCGCGCCGTCATCGATTACAAGGCGCTCGGCGAGAACACCGTCGTCCTCGACTGCGACGTCCTCCAGGCCGACGGCGGCACCCGCACCGCGGCCATCACCGGCGCCTACGTCGCCCTGGCCGACGCCGTCGCCTGGGCCCGGGGCAAGAAGCTGGTCAAGGCCGGCCGGCAGCCGCTCACCGGCACCGTCAGCGCCGTCTCCGTCGGCATCGTCGGCGGCGTCCCGCTGCTCGACCTCTGCTACGAGGAGGACGTGCGCGCCGACACCGACATGAACGTCGTCTGCACCGGCGACGGCCGCTTCGTCGAGGTCCAGGGCACCGCCGAGGCCGAGCCCTTCGCCCGCGACGAGCTGAACGCCCTGCTCGACCTCGCCGTCGCCGGCTGCGCCGACCTGGCCGCGATCCAGCGGACGGCCCTGGAGACGACGCGGGCCTGACCTGACGCCGCCGGGGCCCGCCGGCAACCCGCCGGGCCCCGGCGGCGTCCCTGTGGGTACGGGCGCACGGCTCATCCCCGGGCGCCCGGCCAGTCGTTCCAGGGGAGGGAACCCGCCATGCCCGCCAGCCGACGCCCACGCCGGGGCCGGGTCACCGTCGTCGCCGCCACGATGGCCGCCGTCGCGCTCACCGCCGGCCTCACCACCGGCTGCGACGCCGTGGACAAGGCCCTGGACTGCG
Organism: Streptomyces sp. NPDC104831; assembly: GCF_055583025.1. Lineage (NCBI taxonomy): Bacteria > Bacillati > Actinomycetota > Actinomycetes > Kitasatosporales > Streptomycetaceae > Streptomyces > Streptomyces sp. NPDC104831. Next base: position 169,770 of record NZ_JBVJOT010000009.1, on the reverse strand, counting down.
TACAGACCGCCGACGCCATCGCCGACGGCGTCACCGACCTCCAGCAGGCCGTGGAGAACGCCGCGGACGACCCGTCCCGGGCCGACGCCTCGCTCGACTCCATCGAGAAGAACCTGCGCGAGATCGGCGACAAGACCGACGACGCCGACGTCGACCAGGCCGTGGACCACCTCCGCGAGGCCGTGGACAACGTCCGCACGGCGGTCCGCGACGGCGACGCCACACCGGACGTGAGCCCGGTGACCGAGGCGGCGGGGGAGTTGACGAAGGTGTGCACGTCGTAGGGGCGCCGTGGCGTCCCCCCGGCCCTCGGGCGCCGGTGCGGGCGGCTAGGAGACCGCCTGCTCCGCGTACATCCTGGCGATGACCGCCTCGATGTCCGGCTCCCGCACCGACAGGTCCACCAGCGGATAGCGGGCCGCCAGCTGCGCGACGACCGGCGCCGCCGACTGTCCCGCCGGGAACGCCAGCCACTGCCGCGGCCCCTCCACCCGCACCACCCGGGCCGACGGCACCTCCACCGGCGGGAGTTCCCGCTCCAGGTCCACCACCAGCGTCCGCTCGCTCTCGCCGACCTCGTGCAGCCCCGTGAGCGCGCCGTCGTACATCAGCCGCCCGTGGTCGATCACCATCACCCGGGAGCACAACTGCTCGATGTCCTGGAGGTCGTGCGTGGTCAGCAGCACCGTCGTGCCGCGCTCGGCGTTCACCTCCCGCAGGAACTCCCGCACCCTGGCCTTCGACACGACGTCCAGGCCGATCGTCGGCTCGTCCAGGTACAGCACGTCCGGGTCGTGCAGCAGCGCCGCCGCGATGTCCCCGCGCATCCGCTGCCCCAGCGACAGCTGCCGCACCGGCACGTCCAACAGGGTGCCCAGATCCAGCAGTTCCACCAGCCGGTCCAGGTTCTGCCGGTAACGGGCGTCCGGGATGCGGTACATGCGGTGCGCCAGCCGGTAGGAGTCGATCAGCGGCAGGTCCCACCACAGCGTGGTCCGCTGCCCGAACACCACCCCGATCCGGTGCGCGAGGCGGGTCCGCTCCCGCGCCGGGTCGATGCCCGCCACCCGCAGCCGCCCGCCGCTCGGCGTGAGGATCCCGGTCAGCATCTTGACGGTGGTCGACTTCCCCGCGCCGTTCGGCCCGATGTACCCGACCATCTCCCCCCGGCCCACGCCGAACGACAGCGAGTCCACCGCCCGCACCTCGCGCCGCTCCCGGCGCAGGAACCCGGTCCTCCGGCGCACCTGGAAGACCTTCTCCACGTTCTCCAGTGTGATGAAGTCGCCCACGTCAGCTCCCTGTGCCGCGATACGTACGAAGTCCCGCCCGCCAGGCGAGCCCCGCGAGCGCACAGCACGCCACCGCCACCAGCGGGGAGGCGAACGCGGTCCACTCCGGCAGGTCCAGCGGGTACGGCCGGCCCAGCACACGGGTGGCGGGCAGCCAGTTGACGAAGGCCAGCGGCAGCACGAACGTCACCCCGCGCACCAGCTCCTTCGCGAACACCGTCGGCGGGTACTGGAGCAGGGTCGTCCCGCCGTAGGTGAAGGCGTTCTGCACCTCGGAGGCGTCCTGCGCCAGGAACTGGAACGCGGCCCCCGCCACGAACACCGCGCAGAAGATCCCGCAGCCGCCGGCCAGCATCAGCGGCATGAGCAGCAGCCGCTCCGCCGTCCAGTCGATGTCCACTTGGGTCAGTGACCAGCCCAGCACCAGCGCGCCCTGTGTCACCCGGCCCAGCCGTCTGAGCGCGAACCGGTCGGCCGCCATCTGCGCCAGCACCGGCGCCGGGCGCACCAGCAGCGTGTCCAGCGTGCCGTCCCGCACCCGCCGGCCCAGCCGGTCCATCGAGCCGATCAGCAGGTCCGCGAGGCCGAAGGAGGTCGCGGACAGCCCGTACAGGAACGCCACCTCGGGCAGCGCGTAGCCGCCGAGCGCGTCCACCCGGGAGAACATCAGCATGATGGCGACGAAGTCGAGGAAGGTCGCCGCGAAGTTCCCGAACGTGGTCATGGCGAAGGACGCGCGGTAGGCCATCGTGGACCGCACCCACATCCCCGCGATCAGCCGGTACGCCCGTGCGCCCTCGGCCAGCCTCCGGGCCCGCCCCTCAGCCACCCTGCACCACCACCCGGCGCGTCGCCGCCGACTGCAACAGCCGCCCGGCACCCAGCAGCACGGCCGCCCACGCCCCCTGGAAGAGGTAGGTGGACAGCGGGTCGGCGTGCCCGAGCAGGACGTCCGCCGGGGCCTGGAGCAGCGAGGACCAGGGCAGCATCCGCACGATCTCGCCGAGGGCGCCCGGGAACACACCGAGCGGCAGCAGCATGCCCGAGCAGAAGTAGCCGAGCAGCCACGCCATCTGGGTCACCCCGGTGCCGTCCAGCAGCCAGAACGCGCTCAGCGCCACCAGGTAGCGGATGCCGAAGCCGACCAGCATCGCGAGGAGGACGGCCACGAGGAACGCCGCCCAGGTGCCCGCGTCCGCCGGCAGCGCCAGCGGGAAGCACAGCGCGCCGAACACGAACGGTACGACGCCCCGGCCCAGCAACTGGAAGAACGCCCGGCCCGCGTCCGCCGCCAGCCACCACAGCTGGAGGTCGGCCGGCCGGTACAGGTCGATCGCCACGTCCCCGGTGCGGATGCGCTCCATCAGCTCGTCCTCGAACCCGCCGCCGCCGATCGCCAGCGTCGACAGGAACGCCTGCCCGAGCCAGACGTAGGTCAGCGCCTGCGTCTGGTCGTAGCCGCCGAGATGGGGCCGCTCGTCCCACAACGCCTGGTAGGTGTAGACGAGAATGAGGCCGAAGACGGTGTTCGTGAACACCCCTGCCGCAGTGGCGGCACGGTAGGTCGCGTACCGTCGGAACCCCCCTGCCGCGACCGTCGCGTACAACCGTCCCGCGCCCACGCCAGTCGACCTCCTCGGACCGCTCGACACCGAAGCGCAGGAGCTTAGTCCGCGGGCCCGGTGGCCGGCCACGCGTTTTCCGCCGGAAGCGTGCCGGAATCCGGGAACGGAACGCCGGGTGCGAGAGTCTTCAGCAGGGGGAGCGCAGAAGCGTACGAGGCGTACGGGAACGTACGACGCGAAACAGGAGTCCGTGCACGACATGAGCGACGAGCCGCAGCCGCAGCAGCCGAACGAAGGCGTGGCGCCGGAAAAGCCGCTGCCGGCTGAAGGGCCCGGGAAGCCGGGGGGCCGCGAGGAGAAGGCCGCCGAGCACCACACGGCCCGCCCCGAACGCCCTGACGGGTCATCGGGCCCCCGGGGTCCCCGGGGCGCCGGGAGCACCGACGGTGCGGGGGGCGCCCGGGGCACCGACCGGGCCGGGGGTGCCGAGGCCGCCCGGAGGGGTCCGGGCACGCCGAACCACGACGCGGACCGGCCCGGCGTGGACCGCTCCGCCGCCGGCCGTTCCGGCGCGGGCCGTCCCGAGACGGGCCGTTCCAAGTCGGGTCGTTCCGACGTGACCCGGCCCGGTCCCGGCCCTTCCGGCTCGGGCCGTTCCGACGCCGGGCAGGAGCGCTCCGGCCGGTCGGGCCCCGGTTCTTCCGGTGCCAGTGGTGCCGACCGCGCCCCTTCCGGCGCGGGCCGGTCCGCATCCGGCCGTTCCGGCGCGGTGGCCGGTGACGGCTCCGGGGCCGTGGGCGTGCCGCCGCGGGAGCGGACTGCGTCCGTGGCGCGGGCCGGGCAGGCCGCGCGCGGTGCGCGAGCCGGGGAGGAGAGGGGCGCGGACCTGGCCGACGGGGCCGGTGCCCGGAAGACGGGCGCGTCCCGGGGGCCGGCCGGGGATGAGCAGGGCTCGTCGCCCGAGAGCACCCAGATCCTGCGGCGCGTCACCCCGCCCGGGTCCGCCGAGGGCCCCGCGTCCCCCGGGCGGCCCGGCGGCAAGGCGGGCCGGCCCGACCGGTCCGGTCGGGCGGCCGGTGCCGCCGCGGACGCCGGGAAGGCGGGCGCCGCCGGTCAGGCGCCCGAGACCACCCAGGTGCTGCGCCGGGTCGGCGCGCCCCGCGCGGGCGAGCCGGGTGCACCCGGCCCGAAGACGCCCGCCTCCTCCCCGGCTCGGCCCCGCCCCGCCGACGGCGGGCGTCCCGCCCAGGTCCCCGGCGCCCGGGGCACCGGGCCCGCCGGTCCCACGTCCGCCGGTGCCGGTGCCCACGGCGCCGGGCCCGCCGGCCCCGCGGCCGGCACCACCGGCACCACCGGCACCTCCTCCCCGGCCGCCGCCCGCGCCGCCCGGGCCGCCCGCGCGGCGGGCACCGCCGGTGCCGCCGCGGCCGGTGCCGGTGCCGGTGCCCAGGGCGCCAAGGCCGCCGGTGCCCTGAGCGCGTCCGCTTCCGGTGCCCCGGCCGGTGCTCCCGGCCCCCGGCCCCGCGGCACCGAGGCCACCCGTGCCGTACCCGGTCCCCGTGCCGAGTCCGCGTCCCCCTCCGCGGGCATCCCCGGCGGTCCGGAAGCCGAGACCACCGTCCTCGCCCCCGGCGACGGCGACGGTGACGCGCCCACGGGCAAGAAGGCGAAGAAGAAGGGCAAGCGGCCCAAGCGGACCGGCTGGCGGCGGCTCGTGCCGACCTGGCGCATGGTGCTCGGCACCTGCTTCATCGGCGTGCTGCTGATCATCGGCGTGCTCTTCGTCGGCTACTCCCTGGTGAAGATCCCGCCGGCCAACGCGTTCGCGACCAAGCAGAGCAACGTCTACCTGTACGCCGACGGCTCCCAGCTGGCCCGCGACGGCGAGGTCAACCGCGAGAACGTCTCCCTCGCGCACGTCTCCAAGGCCGCCCAGCACGCCATCCTGGCCGCCGAGGACCGCGACTTCTACTCCGAGTCCGCCGTCGACCCCAAGGCGATGATCCGCGCCGCCTGGAACACCGCGACCGGCAAGGGCAAGCAGTCCGGCTCGACGATCACCCAGCAGTACGTGAAGAACTACTACCTGGCCCAGGAGCAGACGGTCACCCGCAAGGCCAAGGAGTTCTTCATCTCGATCAAGCTCGACCAGAACAAGTCCAAGGACGAGATCCTGGAGGGCTACCTCAACACCAGCTACTTCGGCCGCAACGCCTACGGCATCCAGGCCGCCGCCCAGGCCTACTACGGCCGCGACGCCGAGGACCTGGACCCGGCCCGCGCCGCCTACCTCGCCGCGCTCGTCAACGCGCCGAGCGAGTACGACGTCGTCGCCCACCCGGAGAACCGGAAGGCGGCCGTCGCCCGCTGGAACTACGTCCTGGACGGCATGGTCAAGAAGGGCTGGCTGGAGGAGTCCGAGCGCGCCGGGATGAAGTTCCCCATGCCGAAGGAGCAGACGATCTCCACCGGCATGTCCGGTCAGCGCGGCTACCTCGTGGAGGCGGTCAACCAGTACCTGACCGGCAACAACATCATCGACACCGACCACCTGGAGGCCGGTGGCTACCGCATCACCACCACCATCCAGAAGAACCGGCAGGACGCCTTCGTCAAGGCGGTCGACGACCGGCTGATGAGCAAGCTGGACAAGAAGAACCGCAAGGCCGACACCTACGTCCGGGCCGGCGGCGCCTCCGTCGACCCGAAGACGGGCAAGGTCGTCGCGCTGTACGGCGGCATCGACTACGTGAAGCAGTACACCAACGGCGCGACCCGCGGCGACTTCCAGGTCGGTTCGACGTTCAAGCCGTTCGTGTTCACCTCCGCCGTGGAGAACGGGTCGACCACCCAGGACGGCCGCACCATCACCCCGAACACGGTCTACGACGGCACCAACCAGCGCCCCGTCCAGGGCTGGAGCGGCGGCTCCTACGCACCCGAGAACGAGGACCAGCGGTCGTACGGCCCGATCACCGTCCGCAAGGCCACCGACCTGTCGGTGAACTCGGTGTACGCGCAGATGGCCACCGACGTCGGCCCGGACAAGGTCAAGCAGACCGCGGTCGACCTCGGCGTCCCCGCCGACACCCCGGACCTCTACCCGTCCCCGTCCATCGCCCTCGGCACCGCCAACGCCAGCGTCCTGGAGATGACGGAGGCCTACGCCACGCTCGCCAACCACGGCAAGCACGGCACGTACACCCTGGTCGAGGAGGTCACCAAGGACGGCCGGGACGAGATCCGGCTGCCCGAGCAGAAGGTGAAGCAGGCCGTCAGCCGCGAGGCCGCCGACACCACCACCTCCGTGCTGCGGAGCGTGGTCGAGAGCGGCACCGCGACCGCCGCGCAGGCCGCGGGCCGTCCGGCGGCCGGCAAGACCGGTACCGCCGAGAGCGACACCGCCGCCTGGTTCGCCGGCTACACCCCCGACCTGGCCACGGTGGTCGCGGTCATGGGCCAGGACCCGGTGACGGCCAAGCACCAGCCGCTGTACGGCGCGCTCGGCCAGGCCCGCATGAACGGCGGCGGCCCGCCCACCGAGATCTGGGCGCAGTACACGCGCGACGCGCTGAAGGGCAAGACGGTCAAGGACTTCGACCTGCGGCTCCAGCAGGGCGCCGACCAGATCCAGGAGCCCCCGGCCAGCGGCACGCCCGAGCCCGGCACGGCCGCCGGCCAGGACGGCGGCACCGACACCACCACCGACGGCGGCCAGGACACCGGCGGCGCGACCCCCACCCCCACCGACGGCGCCACCACCGGCACGACCGGCGACGGGACCGCGACGACGGGCGGCGGGGCCCCCGCGACCGGCGGCACCACCACCGGCGGCACGCCCACCACCGGGGGGACCACGACGACCGGCGGCACGGCCACCGGGGGCGGCACGCCGGGCGGCGGCACCGCCACCACCGGCGGCGGCACACCCGGCGGAGGCACGGCCACCGGGGGCGGCACGCCGGGCGGCGGCACCGACGCCGGCGGCGCCACCGCCGCGGACGGGGGCGCCGGGGGCGGCCCGGGCCTCTGACGGCGCCGGGCCCCGCGGCTCAGTGGCCGCTGGTCGCCTTCAGCCCCACCACGGCGACCAGCAGCAGGCACACGAAGAAGATCCGGGCGGCGGTGACCGGCTCGCCGAGCACCACCATGCCGAGCACCGCCGCCCCGGCCGCGCCGATGCCCACCCACACGCCGTAGGCGGTGCCGATGGGCAGGGACTTCGCGGCGTAGGACAGCAGGACCATGCTGGCGACGATGCCGGCGCCGGTGAACAGGCTCGGGACCAGGCGGGTGAAACCCTCGCTGTACTTCATCCCGATCGACCAGGCGACTTCCAGCAGACCGGCGACGACGAGCAGGATCCAGGCCATGACGGCACCTCCGAGACAGTGACTCTTCTTGGGGGTGCGTCGTCTTTGCCTTGGACCCGGTACGGCGCGTCTCGTCGGGTTCCCTCCAACGTAGCAAAGGCACGGCAAAGAGGGCCGGTGACGATCGTCACCGGCCCTCTTCGTCCACGCGTGCTACAGATACAGCCCCGTGGAGTCCTCCGACCCCTCGAACCGGTCCGCGGCGACGGCGTGCAGGTCGCGCTCGCGCATGAGCACGTACGCCACGCCCCGCACCTCCACCTCCGCCCGGTCCTCCGGATCGAACAGGACCCGGTCGCCGGGCTCCACCGTCCGTACGTTCTGGCCGACCGCGACGACCTCGGCCCAGGCCAGCCGCCGCCCGACCGCGGCGGTGGCGGGAATCAGGATGCCGCCCCCCGACCGCCGCTCGCCCTCACCGGTCTCCTGCCGCACGAGAACCCGGTCGTGCAGCATCCGGATGGGCAGCTTGTCGTGGTGGGGAGTGCTGTGCTCGTTTCTGTTGGCGCTCACGCGTCGAACCTACCTGTTCCCGGTCAGTCCCTGCGCCGCCGGGCTCCCAGGGCGAGCAGCCCCACGACCCCCACGACGACCATGGCCACGGGCACGACCCGCTCCAGCCGGGGCGCCCCCTCCTCGTCCGTGAACCGCGCCCGTACCTCGCTCACGACGCGGTTGACCTGAACGTACGCGCGTCCGACCGTGTGGTCGACGTTCGCGACGACCTTGGCCTTCGCGTCCCCGACGATGGTCTTGGGATGCACGCGCACCCCGATCTCGTCGAGCGTCTCGGCCAGCACTTCGCGGCGGCGCCTGATGTCCGCCTCGATCTGCGCCGGGGTTCTGGTGTCCGACGTGTCCGCCACCGTACGGCCTCCGAAGTCTGCCGAAGTCTGCTGCTGCTTTGCGAACAGTCTGTCAGCTCACGGCCGCACCGCACCGCAAGGGCCCCCGGTTACGCTAGTCCGATGAGCGAGCGACTCCAGCCCGGGGACGTTGCCCCCGCCTTCACCCTCCCCGACGCCGACGGCAACGAGGTGTCCCTTTCGGACCGCAAGGGCCGCAAGGTCATCGTCTACTTCTACCCGGCCGCCCTGACGCCCGGCTGCACCAAGCAGGCCTGCGACTTCACCGACAACCTGGAGGTCCTGGCCTCCGCCGGCTACGACGTCATCGGCATCTCGCCGGACAAGCCGGAGAAACTCGCGAAGTTCCGCGAGCGGGAATCCCTGAAGGTCACCCTGCTGGCCGACCCGGACAAGCGGGTGCTGGAGGCGTACGGCGCCTTCGGCGAGAAGAAGCTGTACGGCAAGACGGTCGTCGGCGTCATCCGCTCCACGGTGGTCGTGGACGAGGACGGCAAGGTCGAACGGGCCCTGTACAACGTCAAGGCGACCGGCCACGTGGCCAAGATCATCAAGGATCTGGGCATCTGACGTCCCAGGGCGCCGCCCGGCCGTTAGCATGGCCGGGCAGCACCGGGCGGCCGTGGTGGAATTGGCAGTCACGCTGGGTTTAGGTCCCAGTGGGGTAACTCCCGTGAGGGTTCGAGTCCCTCCGGCCGCACCAGAGATCAGCCGAGCAGCTCCCGCACCACGGGAACGAGGGCGCGGAACGCCTTGCCCCGGTGGCTGATGGCGTTCTTCTCCTCCGGGCTCAGCTCCGCGCAGGTCCGCGTCTCGCCCTCCGGCTGGAGAATCGGGTCGTAGCCGAAGCCGTTCGCGCCGGCCGGGGCGTACCGCAGCGTGCCGCGCAGCTGCCCCTCCACCACCCGCTCCGTGCCGTCCGGCAGCGCCAGGGCCGCCGCGCAGGCGAAGTGGGCCGCGCGGTGCTCCTCGGCGATGTCGGACAGCTGGCCGAGCAGCAGCTCCAGGTTGGCCCGGTCGTCGCCGTGCCGGCCGGACCAGCGGGCGGAGAAGATGCCGGGGGCGCCGCCCAGGACGTCCACGCACAGCCCCGAGTCGTCGGCGACGGCCGGCAGACCGGTGGCCCGGGCGAGGGCGTGCGCCTTGAGCAGGGCGTTCTCGGCGAAGGTGGTGCCGGTCTCCTTCACGTCGGGGACCTCGGGGAAGGCGTCGGCGCCGACCAGTTCGTGCGGCAGTCCGGCGTCGGCGAGGATCGCCCTCAGCTCGGTGATCTTTCCGGCGTTGCGGGTGGCGAGGATCAAGCGGGTCATGCCCGCCAGTATTCCTCCCCGCCCGGTCACAGCCGCGCCTGCCCCGCCCCCTCCAGCGTGCGCAGGTCGAAGACCCCGGCCATGGTGCGGTAGCCCAGGTCGCTGGGGTGCAGGTGGTCCCCGGAGTCGTACTCGGCGCGCAGCCGGCGCGGGTCGTAGGGGTCGCTCAGGGCCCGGTCGAAGTCCACGACGGCGTCGTAGACCCCGCCCGCGCGGATCCGCGCGTTGACCTCCCGCCGCACCTCCTCCCGGGCCGGGGTCCAGCCGCGGTGGCCCCTGAAGGGCATCAGGGTGGCGCCGACGGTCTTCAGCCCGCGGGCGTGCGCCCGGCGGACCAGGGTGCGCAGCCCCTCGACGATCCGGTCGGGGTCGGCGAGCCGGCGGTTGCGCAGGATGTCGTTGACGCCGAGGTCGACGACGACGACCCTGACGCCCGGGCGGGACAGCGCGTCGCGGTCGAAGCGGCCGAGGCCGCTCTGGTTCTCGGCGGGCCGGCCGGGGCCGTCGGCGAGGACCTGGTTGCCGCTGATGCCCGCGTTGACGACGCTGTAGCGGGGCAGCCGCTCCCCGTCCGCCAGGGCCGCGCGCAGCCGCCCGGCGAGGACGTCCGGCCAGCGGCGGTCGGCGCCGGTGGTGGAGGTGATGCCGTCGGTTATGGAGTCGCCGAAGGCGACGACCGTCCCGGCGGCCCCGGAGCCGGCGACGTCGAGCGCCGTGAGGTAGCGCCAGGACGTGGTCGTGCCGGTGTACGGCGTTCCGGTGGTGTCCTCGGTGCGGTCGCCGCGGGCCGTGAACGACACCTGCCGGGCGTGCCGGTGATAGGTGACCGGCCCGGACGGGTCGGGGGAGTAGGTGGTGACCAGCACGTCGGCGCCGGGCGGCAGCGTGACGCCCACGGCGTCGCTGACCACCTGCCCGCCGGCGGGTATGACCACGCCGGTGCCGCCGCCGAAGGTGAGCCGCCGCATCGTCCCCGCGTCGGCCGCCGCGGTGCGCCCGCCCGCCGCCAGGGCGAGCGAGGCGTGGGTCAGGGTGAGGTCCGACCGGCCGTAGAGATTGGACAGCGTCACCCGGGCACTCGTACCGCCGGCGCTGGTGTGCACCACGTTGCGGACCGAGTGGCCCGCCAGGCCGGCCGCCCGGGTGCCGGGCTCCGCGCCGGACGGGGCGGCGGCCCAGGCGCCGACCCAGGTGCCGGTGGAGGCGGGAGCGGCGAGGGAGTCACCGTGCGGGCGGCCGTCGGCGAAGGCGTCGCGGGGGGTGCCGGGGTCGGCGGCGACGGTGACGTAGATGCCGGCGGACACGGCCACGACCAGCGCGACGAGTGCGCTCAGCACGGCACGGAGTTTCGCGGGAGACGCCCCCGCGTCCCCGTCATGACGCTCGGTCACTCTTGTGTTGTTCTCCTCGGGAGGGGAGCCCGGGGCTCCGGTCCTGCCGGCCCATGATGCGACACGGGCCGGGGAAGCCTGACAGGACCCTGCCACCGCTCCCGTGGAACAGACGCCGGGAACTCCCGTTCTGTTCCGGGAGTCGGACAGGAAGGGACAATTGTGGGCGGGATCACCGAACGGGTGGAGCTGATGGAACCTACCGAGACGAGCACGCCGGAGCGGGCCGCGTCGTACCGCACCATGACGGCGTTCACGCCGGCCGACGAGGAGCGCCGGCGCGGGGTGCGGCGCATGAAGCTCACGGCGACGGGCCTGCTGCTGTTCGTCGCGGTGGTCTACGTCCTGGCCAAGGTCGCCCAGAACGCGGGCGCCGGGGCCTGGGCCGGCTATGTGGCGGCGGCGTCCGAGGCCGGCATGGTGGGCGCGCTCGCCGACTGGTTCGCGGTCACCGCCCTGTTCCGGCACCCCCTCGGGCTGCCCATCCCGCACACGGCGATCATCCCCACCAAGAAGGACCAGCTCGGCGTCTCGCTGGGCGAGTTCGTCGGGGAGAACTTCCTCTCCGAGGACGTCGTACGGCAGCGGCTGCGCGCGGTCGGCATCGGCAGCCGGCTCGGCGCCTGGCTGGCCGAGCCCGAGCACGCCGACCGGGTGACCGCCGAACTGGCCACCGCCCTGCGCGGCGCCCTGACCGTGCTGCGCGACTCGGACGTGCAGGCGGTCGTCGGCGAGGCGGTCACCCGGCGGGCCAACGCCCAGGAGATCGCGCCGGGCCTCGGCAAGACGCTGGAGAAGGTCGTCGCCGACGGCGGGCACCGGCGGGTGGTGGACCTGGTGGTGACCCGCGCCCACGACTGGCTGGAGCTGCACCGGGCCGACGTGATGGGGGCCGTGGAGGGCGGCGCGCCCGGCTGGACCCCCCGGTTCGTGGACCGCAAGGTCGGCGAGCGCGTCTACAAGGAGCTGCTGCGGTTCGTCACCGAGATGCGCGACATGCCGACGCACCCGGCGCGCGGCGCGCTGGACCGCTTCCTCACCGACTTCGCCTCCGACCTCCAGTCCGACACGGACACCCGGGCGCGGGTGGAGCGGCTCAAGACCGAGGTGCTCGGCCGCGGCGAGGTGCAGGACCTGATCGCGTCCGCCTGGACGGCCGTACGGTCGATGATCGTGGCCGCGGCGGAGGACGAGCGCAGCGAACTGCGCCGCCGGGTGCGGTCCGCGCTGCTGTCCCTGGGCGCGCGGATGGCCGCCGAGGCGAAGATGCAGGACAAGGTCGACGCCTGGGTGGAGGGCGCGGCGGTGCACGTCGTGACCACCTACCGCAAGGAGATCACCTCCTTGATCACGGACACCGTGGCGGGCTGGGACGCCGAGCACACCACCCGCAAGATCGAGGCCCACATCGGCCGTGACCTGCAGTTCATCCGGATCAACGGCACGGTGGTGGGCTCCCTCGCGGGGCTGTTGATCTACACGCTCTCACGCGGCCTGGGGGCCTGACCGGACTGTTCCGGCGCGGGCCGGGCACCCGGTTCTCCGTCCTTCGAGGAGGAGGGGTCAGATGAGCGAAGCGGAGACGCCGCCGGTGGGGACCGGCCGGACGATCACCACCGACATTCCCGCCCGGCTGGACCGGCTGCCCTGGTCCCGCTGGCACTGGACCATCGTGATCGGGCTGGGCACCGTATGGATCCTGGACGGCCTGGAGGTCACGGTCGTCGGCAACATCGCCAGCCGGCTGTCGGAGTCCGGCAGCGGCCTCGCGATCTCCTCCGGGCAGGTCACCGGCGTCGCCGCCGCGCTCTACGTCGCGGGAGCCTGTGTCGGCGCCCTGTTCTGGGGCCGCCTGACCGACCGGTTCGGCCGCCGGAACCTGTTCATGATCACCCTGGCGGTGTACCTGGCCGCGACCGCCCTGACCTCGGTCTCCTGGGAAGCCTGGTGGTTCTTCCTGTTCCGCTTCCTGACCGGCTTCGGCATCGGCGGCGAGTACGCGGCGATCAACTCCGCGATCGACGAGCTGATCCCGGCGGACTACCGCGGCCGGGTCGACCTGATCATCAACGGCAGCTTCTGGCTCGGCGCGGTCGGCGGCTCCCTGCTGTCGATCGTCGCGCTGAACACCGACCTGCTGGCCGCGAACGTCGGCTGGCGGCTCACCTTCGCCCTCGGCGCCGTCCTCGCCCTCGTCATCCTGCTGGTACGACGGCACGTCCCGGAAAGCCCGCGCTGGCTGCTGATCCACGGCCGGGACCGGGAGGCCGAGGAGATCGTCTCCGGCATCGAACGCCGGGTGGAGGCCGAGCGCGGCGAACGGCTGCCCGAGCCCGAGGGCGAGCTGGAGATCCACCAGCGCAAGAGCGTCTCCTTCCTGGAGATCGCCCGCACGGTCTTCGGCCGCTACCGCAGGCGCGCCGTCCTCGGCTTCTCCCTCTTCATCGGCCAGGCGTTCCTGTACAACGCCATCACCTTCGGCTTCGGCGCGATCCTGACCAAGTTCTACGACGTGCCCTCCGACCACACCGGCTACTACTTCGCGGTGATCGCGGTCGGCAACTTCTGCGGCCCGCTGCTGCTCGGCAAGCTCTTCGACACGGTCGGCCGGCGCGTGATGATCTCCTCGACCTACCTGCTGTCGGGCCTGCTGCTGTTCGGCACGGCCCTGCTGTTCGACCGGGGCGCGCTGAACGCGGTCGGGCTGACCGCCTGCTGGTGCGCGGTGCTGTTCTTCGCCTCGGCGGGCGCCTCCAGCGCCTATCTGACGGTGTCGGAGATCTTCCCGATGGAGACCCGCGCCATGTCCATCGCCTTCTTCTACGCCCTCGGCACCGCGGCCGGCGGCATCAGCGGCCCGCTCCTGTTCGCCGACCTGACGGAGACGGGCCGGGTCGGCGACACGGTCCTCGCCTTCTGCATCGGCGCCGCGCTGATGTGCGCGGCCGGCCTGGTCGCCGCGTTCCTGGCGGTGAGGGCCGAGCGCCGCTCCCTGGAGGACGTCGCCCGCCCGCTGACGGCGGTGGCGAGCCGGGCCCGGGCGGCGGCGGGGTCGTCCCGGGGCACGCCGGGTCCGCGGGGCGGTGGCCCGGCGGCACCGCCGGCGGCGAGCCGGCCGTGAGCGTCAGGCGCCGGTGGTGGAGCCCGGGCGGACGATCATCAGGACGGTGACGGCGGCCCACAGCAGGTTGAAGACGCCGGTGGCCATGGCGAGGCGGGCGGCGGTGCGGGCACCGTCGCCGTCGCCGCCGGCTTCGAGGAGCGCGGTCTGGGCCGGGAGGACCACCGCGGCCAGGACGAGGGCTGCGAGGGCGGTCAGCGCGATGGACACGATCAGCCAGGCGTCGCCGAGCACCCCCATGCGGCTCGCGGTGGCGAAGCCGAAGACGGGAACGACGACGCCGACGACGGCGTAGACCCGGCATATCCGGTGCAGCAGCTCCAGGGTCCCGGTGCCGCCGCCCCCGCCGGGGCCGGTGCCGGCGGCGGCACCGGGGCCGGCGGCGGCCAGGGCCCTGCGGGCGGCGGGCGGGAACATGCTGGCGGCGACGGCGACGGGACCGACGGCGAGGATCGCGGCGATGACGTGCACGGCGAGGAGGAACTTGGTCACGCGCCGACGCTAGGGCGCGGCGTGATCACGGAGAAGCGGCACGATTGCCACCTCCCGACGGATTCCCGCCAGGCGCGAGGAGAGGCGGCTCGCCCACGAATTCCCTCCTGGAACGGCCTTGGCGGGAACCCGTTGACCGACTAGCTTCCTGCCATGCACACCGTGGCCGTACTGGCGCTGGACGGCGTCATCCCGTTCGACCTTTCCGCCCCCATCGACACCTTCGGCTGGGCCCGGCTGCCCGACGGCCGGGAGCCGTACCGGGTGCGGGTGTGCTCGGTGCGCGAGGAGGTCGCGTCGGGCGCCTTCACGGTCCGGGCGCCGTACGGCCTGGAGGCGCTCGCGGAGGCCGACACGATCATGCTGCCGGGGGTCGCGGACCCGCCGCGGACGCTGCCGCCCGGGGTCGCGGAGGCGCTGCGCGCGGCGGCGGCGAACGGCACCCGGATCGCCTCGGTGTGCGTGGGCGCGTTCCTCTTCGCGGCGACGGGCCTGCTGGACGGGTGGCGCGCGACGACCCACTGGGCCGCGGCCGGCGACCTGGCGGCGCGGTACCCGGAGGTGACCGTCGACCCGAACGTGCTCTACGTCGACAACGGCCAGTTCCTGACGTCGGCGGGCGCGGCGGCGGCCCTGGACCTGTGCCTGCACATGATCCGCAGGGACTTCGGCTCCGCGGTCGCCGCGCACGCGGCCCGGATGTCGGTGATGCCGCTGGAACGGGAGGGCGGGCAGGCCCAGTTCATCGTCCACGACCTGCCCCCGGCACCGGCCGGCGCGACCCTGGAGCCGCTGCTGCACTGGCTGGAGGACCACTGCGACCGCGATCTGGCGCTGGAGGAGATCGCGGCGAAGGCCGGCATGAGCACCCGCACCCTCAACCGCCGCTTCCGCGACCAGACCGGGACGACACCGCTGCAGTGGCTGCACCGGGCGCGGGTGCGGCGGGCCCAGTACCTGCTGGAGACGACGGACCACCCCGTGGAGCGCATCGCGGCCCAGACGGGATTCGGCTCACCCACGGCCTTCCGGGAACGCTTCCGGAGGGTGGCGGGGACGAGCCCGCAGGCGTACCGGAAGGCGTTCCGCGCGGGGGAGAGGGCTTCGTAGCAGCCGTTGTGGCCGTTGTGGCCGTTGTGGCCGTTGTGGCCGTTGCCGCGGCCGCGGGCCGTCAGGCCCTGCGGTCGGCGACGGCCCAGGAGGCGGCGGCGACGGCGCCGGCGACACCGAGGACGGACGGCCAGGCGCCGACCTTCTTGGCCAGCGGGTGGGAGCCGGCGAAGGCGGCGACGTAGGCGGCGGTCAGCGCACCCGCGGCCTTCCCGCCGGCCCGCGCGCGCCACTGCTGCGCGGCGGCGGCCCCGGCGACGGCCAGCACGGCCCCGCCCAGCTGCCGCTTCTTGGTCCAACGGGCGACGCCGTAGCCGCCGACGAGCCCGGTGGCGGCGACAAGCGCGCTGGGAACCCTGGCCATGAGTGCCTCCTGGTAAACCCTCGTTGATCCGTCGTGCCTGCCCCGAGGTTAACGCGCAGGTCGGAGCGGGAAACGAACCTGAGTCGAGGCTTGTCAAGTTTCCAGCCGGGAGTTATATAAGAAGTCGAAGGGCATCGCACGCAGCGCCTGAAGAGAGGAGTGACCTGTGATGCTCATGCGCACGGACCCCTTCCGCGAACTCGACCGGCTCGCGCAGCAGGTACTCGGCACGAACGCCGTGGGCCCGGCCGCGATGCCGATGGACGCCTACCGGTCCGGGGACGAGTTCCTGGTCCACTTCGACCTGCCGGGCATCGACCCCGAGACGATCGAACTGGACGTCGAGCGCAACGTCCTCAACGTCCGCGCCGAACGACGCGGCCCCGCTCCGAAGGACGCGGAGATCCTGGTCGCCGAGCGGCCGACGGGCACGTTCACGCGCCAGCTGTTCCTGGGGGACACGCTCGACACGGACCGCATCGACGCCTCGTACGACGCAGGTGTCCTGACCCTGCGCATCCCGGTGGCCGAGCAGGCCAAGCCCCGCCGCATCCAGATCACCGGCGGCGGCACGGGCCGCAGGCAGATCAGCGGCTGACCCGACCGGCCCCGACCGCGGCCGCGACCGGACGCACAGGGCCCGGCCGCCGACGGGGCCGAACGCACCGTGGGCCGGCCGCCGACCGGATCGAACGCACCGCGGGCCGGCCGACGGTCATCGGCGGCACCGCCCGCCCGCCCGACCGCCGGCCGGAGCGAGGACGCGTCCCCGGAGCCCGGAGGCCCCGGAGCCCGGAGGCCCCGAAGCCCGGGGCCCGGGGGCCCCGGGACGCGCCCGATGACAGGAGCCCCGTCCGAACCCGGCACCCGCACCCGCACATGGCACCCGCACATGGCACTCGGCCCACCCAGCTCACTCAGCCCACCCAGCCCACTCAGCCCTCACGAACCACTCCCACATCCAGCCACCCACACACTCGGGCAGCACCACCGGCCGCACTTTGGCCGAACTCCCGCTCATGCCCGACGCGTTACGGGGTACCGGGTTTGCGGTGCCCCGCAGTGTCCCGGAGGAGGAGCCACCACGATGACCGTGACGACCCCGCAGCCCAGAACCACCATCCCCGCCCCGACCTCGTCGGTACGCCCCCGCACCCGGGACGCGGCCGAGGACACCGGCTGGCCGGAGCTGACCGAGGCGGTGCGTGAGGCGGGCCAGTACCCGACGGGGGCGGAGGCGGAACGCATCACCCGCATCGTCCTGTCGGCCCTGGGCGGCCACGTCACCGGCGACGAACGCGTGGCCCTCGCGCAGGCGCTCCCCCAGGAGGCGGGCCGCGTCATCGCCTCTCAGATCCCGGCGACCCACCCCGTGACGGCCCGCGAGTTCGTCGACTCCGTGGCCACCCGCATCGAGGGCGCGACCCCGGCCACGGCCCGCTGGCACGTCAGCTCGGTCCTGAGCGTCCTCTCCACCCACGTGGGCGAAACCCTGACCACCCGGATCCTGACCCAGCTGCCGCCGGGGTACGCCCTGCTGTTCGGCCGGGCGGAACTGGCGGCGACGGCGTAGGACCCACAAAGGCCCCGGGCGCCGCCCTCACGCGGCGCCCGCCGCCTCCCTACGGAGCCAGAGACCGCCCCACCCCACCGACCAACGACCGCACCAGCCGAGTGACCATCACTTGGTCCCGCCCGCCCACCTGCTTCCCAGCACGTGCGCACCGCCCGGGCCGCGACCTTTTTCGCGGAGTCCCGTGGCGATCGTGGTCGTCTCTGGGCCGCCCGGACCGGATGCTGAGCGGCCAGCCTGGCGGCCGTCGGACGCCAGGCCAGTGCCTCGGCCGATGGTACTGGCGGATGCGGTGCGTCCACACCAGTCTGACGGGACAACCGCGGCTGGAGATGAAGGCCCTCACACGCGCGGCGAACTCGGGCCGGTAGTCGGCCACGGAGCACCCGGTTTCAGCAAACCGTGCCGAGCCGGAAAACGTACCGCAGCTTCGATTGCCCCCTTCGTTACCAAAGGTATCCGGTGCACGTTGTCCCGCCCTCACGGACAACCGATGCCCGGATCAGGGGCCGCATCCCACAACCTCACGCTCGGCAAGTTCCATATGAACATCTCACGCACAGCCTCAAACCCGGCCTTTACCTCACCGCGAGCCGCCGTCAAGCCACCCCTCCTGACAGCCGAGTAACAAGCCCGCCGGCCAGGCCTGCTGCCGCGAAGAGGGATCAGGCATCGGACAGCCACCCTCGGCGCAAGCGAAGGCTCATCGCACCCAGGGGAAGTGGGCTTGTGCAGGTGCGCACCGAGCGAACGGAGGTGAGATCCGTGGTGCTGCGGATGAGATCAAATGGTTTACTTGGCTGCTGACGCCCATCCCCCAATCCGGCACCAGCCAACATCCCTTGACGGGGCGTCAGGAGTCATTATGCCCAAGTACACGTATGACCTGCCCAAGCATGCGGTTGATCACGGCGTCGAGGTGAAGCTGACCGAGCTCCGTATCGACCCGCAGGCGCAGCGCACGCTGAATGAGCGTCGTGCTCAGTCGATCGCGAACAACCTTGTCCGTGAGGCGATCGGAACCATCATCGTCTCGGAGCGCGAAGACGGATCTCGGTACATCGTTGACGGTCAACATCGCAAGCGGGCCTCCGAACTGGCCGGGCTGGAGACTATCCGGGCGGATATTCACTACGGACTCACTCAGGAGCAGGAGGCCATCCTCTTCCTGATCAAGAACCGGGAGTCCCACAAGCCTCGCCCGATCGACGAGTATCACGTCGGTCTCACCGGTGGCGTGCCTCTGTTCGTCGACACCGACCGCGTCCTGAAGGCTCACAAGCTCGGCCTTGGCTCCTCCTCGACCAACAGTGTCGGAGCTGTGTCCGGTGTCTTGCAGATCACGGATCGGTACGGGGCGGATGTGCTCGATCGCACTCTCACGATCGCTGAAGAGGCATGGGGACGCAGTGCTGAGTCCTGGGACGGCATGCTCCTGGGAGGCATCGGAATGTTCCTTGGCCGCCATGGCGACCTTGTCAACGACTCGGAGCTTGCGAAGAGACTCGAGCGCACCGCTACTGCGGCCAAGTGGCGTTCGCAGGTTTTGAGTGCTTCGTCCAATGGTGGCTTCAATAACAGCGGAACAGGGTCTCGGATCAGCGTGTGTTACCGCCTCGTCCTGGATGCCTGGAACAAGGGCCGCCGGCCGGCCAACCGTATCGAGGGCTGAGGTCGTAAGCACTTGGCTGGGCTGAGATGTGGAGGGACTTGGGCGGACGCGTCGAGGTCCCTCTTCCTAGTTGCCGTATCGATTGCCTGAGCGTGATCTGCGTCCAAGCGCTGAGGGAGGGGGCCCGTCTGCAGTGGGCCGGGATGTGTATGCGGGCGTAGCGCCCCTCGGGCATCACCTCGGTTTCGACGGCCCGCGACGGCGTGACCGCCCGTCAGGTGCGGTCGGTCCTCGTTCGGCGAGCCCTGACGAATGCGCCCACGCGTGCCGCGGCCTCGACCGGGTCCTCGTGCTCCCAGACCCGAACGGCCAGCCAACCGGCCGATGCCAGCCGCTCGTCGGTGTCCATGTCCCGTCGGCGATTGCCCTCGATCTTGGTGCGCCAGAAGTCGGCGTTGGTCTTGGGCCAAGTCGCGTGCTGTGGACAGCCGTGCCAGAAGCAGCCGTCGACGAACACGGCGACCTTCGCCGGGCCGAAGACGACATCGGCTTCCCGACGCACGCCCTTCAACGGCTTGCGGTGCACCCGGTATCTCAGCCCCGCCGCATGCAGGGCACGCCGCAGGGCCATCTCGACTTCCGTGTTCCGGCTCTTCTGCCGGCTCATCCGGGCGCGGGTTCCAGGGGTGGTGTCCACGGTGGTCGTTCTCTCGTTCCGGCCGGAAGCGACGCCGCCGAATCGGCGGTCACGCTCCTCTTCCCGGCCTAGGCCCCGTGACACTCCCCATACCCCGCCCCCGCCCCGCACCAGCACCCCGCCTCCTTCCCCGGAGGCCAGGCCACCGCTCGGCCCCGGGCCGCCAGGGTCGTCGCGTACTGGGGGAGCAGGGTGGGGTCGGTCGGGGGCGTGGCTTCCGAGGCGGCGAAGGCCTCGTAGGACGGGACCGTGCCCGTCACGATGCCGAGGTTGGCCGTGCCGGAGGAGGCGAGTTCCCGGAGGGAGGACTCTATGGTCCTCAGATGTTCGGTGTGGGACGGGTACTCCGTGG
The DNA here is from genome assembly GCF_055583025.1 of Streptomyces sp. NPDC104831. Lineage (NCBI taxonomy): Bacteria > Bacillati > Actinomycetota > Actinomycetes > Kitasatosporales > Streptomycetaceae > Streptomyces > Streptomyces sp. NPDC104831. The sequence goes on along the minus strand of NZ_JBVJOT010000009.1, from coordinate 149,652 downwards.
ACAGGGTCGGGTACGTCGTGAGGAGTTCCTCCAGTTCCGGGGCCGGCCAGTGCAGGACCGCCACCGGGAAGGGGCGGGACAGGGCCTGCCGGTAGGCGCCCAGTTCCGCGCGCAGGCGGGAGATCTCCGCCGCCAGCTCCGCCGGGTTGTCCGAGCCCAGCGACCACACCCGTTTCGGGTCGTGGAGTTCGTCCAGGGACACCGGGGCCGTGTGCAGGGTGTCCGCCAGCTCGTCCCAGTCGTCGTGCGGCAGGCCCAGCATGCGGCGGACGCGGTGGCGGCCGTAGAGGAGGGGGTGGGTGGAGGGGAGGGGCTCCTCCGCCGGGCCGGGGACCAGCAGGCGGACTCCCTCCGTGAACGTCTCCGCCGCCGCCTCCAGCTCGTCGTGCGACTCCAGGGCCTCCGCCGCGATCACCCACGGCGCCGGGTCCCGGGGGGCCGCCGTGCGGATGCCCTCGATGATCGCCCTCGCCTCGGCCTCGTGGCCGTACTCCCACAGGTTCGACGCCTTCAGGGCGCGCACCAGGGCGGGGTGGGCCAGGTCCGCGGCGGAGGACAGCAGGCGGTCGTAGAGCGTGGTGGCCGCGGGGCGGTCGCCGGACAGCTCCAGGTGGGCCGCCGCCCGCAGGAGGAGGGTCTCGGCGTCCTCCGGGTAGAGGCCGGCGGTCCGCTCCAGGCGTGCGGCTTCGGCGGTGTGGTCGACATTCTCGGCAGGCGTGTCGGGGCGCATGGGGGACACCGTACTGCCGGGACGTGACAAAAGTGAGGTGCGGAGGGCCCTGAGGAGGGGGGCCGCCCCGCCCGTGCGGCCGTCCGGTGCCTGCCCGGATCCCTTCGGTGCGGACGGCTTCGGGCGGAGCCGGCATGCGGCAGACGGGACGTGCTCGGCGAGCGCCCGGCCGGTCGAGGTGCGGATCCGCGGCGGGCCGGTGCCGACGGCCGGCACCTGGGTGACGGTCACCGGGACTCGGCACCCCGCACACCCCGCACACCCCGGACCGCCACCCGCCACCCGCCACCGGCCGGTGGCCCGGGCGCACCCGGTCAGCGCGGGCGCCGGGTGCGCGCCCTCGGCGGTGTCACGCGGTCTCGCGCAGCGCCAGCACGCCCGCCGCGCCCGCCACCGCCAGCCCCGCCGACACCAGCAGGGCGATGTCCGCGCCCCGGGCCAGGTCGCCGGCCGAGGTGGCGAGGGCGATGGTGAGGGCCACGCCCGCGCAGGAACCGATGTAGCGGAAGGTCTGCTGGGCGCCGGAGCCCATCGCGGCGCGCTCGCGCGGCACCGACTCCACGGCGAGCAGCGGCAGCGCCCCGTTGAGCAGCCCGCTGCCGACCCCGCCGACGATCAGGCCGGGCAGCAGCCGGGGCCAGGAACCGGCGCCCACGGCACCGAGCATCGTCAGCACGGCGACCGCGTGCAGGGCGAAGCCCAGGGCGAGCTGGGTGCGCGGGGCGAGCCGGCCGGCCAGGTGCCGGACCTGGAGGGCGACGGCGAAGCTCAGTCCGGCCCAGAGCAGGAACATCCAGGCGGTGGCCAGGGGCGAGAGCCCCAGCGCCTGCTGGAGCAGCGCCGGCAGGTAGCTGAACATGCCGATCACGGCGAGGCCGGTGAACAGGCCGCCCGCGGAGGAGGCCAGGAAGCGGGGCCGGCGCAGCAGCCCGAGGTCGATCATCGGGGTGGCGGCCCGGCGCTCCACCGCGACGAAGGCGGCGACGAGCAGCACGGCCACCGCGAGCAGCAGGCCGACCGGGGCGCGCAGCCAGCCGTCCCGGCCCAGGGTGAGGGCCGCGACCAGGGCGGCGAGTGCCACGCCGAAGGTGAGCGCGCCGAGCACGTCCGGCCGGCCGCCGCGCGGGGCGCGGGACTCGGCCAGGGCCCGGGTGCCGAACGCGGCCACGACGAGGGCGGCGGCGCCCAGCAGGCCGTAGGCGAGCCGCCAGTCGGGCAGGGCGCCCGCGAGCAGCGGGCCGAGGGCTATGCCGCCGCTGACGAACGCGCCCCACACCCCGGTGGCGTGCAGCCGGCCGCGGGGGCTCGGGAAGGCGTGCACGATCAGGCCGAGCGCGCTGGCCAGCAGGGCCGCGCTGGCCGCTCCCTGGGCGATGCGGGCGAGGGTGAACTGCCAGGTCGACGTGGCGAGCGCGCCGAGGGCGGTGGTCAGGCCGAGACCCAGGGTGCCGGCGAGGAAGATCCGGCGGCGGCCGTGGTCGTCGGCGAGGCTGCCGGCCACCAGCAGCAGGGCGGCGAGGCCGAGCGGGGTGCCGTTGAGCAGCCAGGCCTGGGCGGTGAGCGGGGTGCCCAGGTCGCGCGCGGTGTCCGGCAGCGTGACCATCGGGGCCGTGTACGCCATGAGGGCCACGGCGGTCGCGGCGCTGGTCAGGGCGAGGGTGGCACGGGGGCGGGCGGGGGCGTCACCGGGGGTGGTGCCGGGGACGGCGGTCGGGGTGGCGGAATCGGGCCGGGGCATGGCCTGTCGTGTCCTTCCGGGGCCCCGCGGTCCGTCCGATCCGGTCCGGTGGAGCCCGTGCGCCTCGGTTCGGTCAATGAATCAACCTGGTCGCCGTCACCGTAGCACTGCCGGTTCGGTCACTGAACCGATTCGCCGAACGCGGTTACAGTGGACGGCATGGCACTGGGCAAGGACTACGCGACGCAGGAGTGCTCGATCGCCCGCGCGCTGGAGATCGTCGGCGAGCGCTGGACGCTGCTCGTCGTCCGCGACGCGATCTACGGCGTCCGGCGCTACAACGACTTCCTCGTCCACCTCGGCATCCCGCGCGCCGTCCTCTCGGACCGGCTGCGGACCCTCACCGAGCAGGGCATCCTCGAAAAGCGCCGGTACCAGGAGAACCCGCCGCGCGACGAGTACGTCGTCACCGGGCGCGGCACCGCCCTGTGGCCCGCGCTGCGCGCCCTGAGCCAGTGGGGCCGCGAGCACGCCGACGCCGGCCGGCTCAGGTCCTTCCGGCACGCGGACTGCGGCGGTGACATCGGGCCGTACGGAACGTGCGCCGACTGCGGAACCGCCGTGCCGGTCGCCGACGTCGTCATGGTGCCGGGGCCCGAGCTGGACACCGCCCCCCGGGACCCGGTCAGCAGGGCGCTGGCGCGGCCGAAGCGGCTGCTGGAGCCCCTGGAGACCGAACCGGCGCCCGTGGCACACTGACGGCAGTACGCAGGAGGGAAGGGGGAGTCGTGATGCGCGGCCGTGCCGTCGTCGTCCCGCGTCCCGTCGCCTTCCTGCTGTTCCTGGCGCAGTTGCTGCTGCTCCAGACCGCCCTCCCCGGCAGCGGCGCCCTCACCACCGCCGTCGCCCTCGCCGCGACCGCCACCGTCGCCGCGGCACTCGCCGTCCGCGCCCTGCTGGCCGCGCGGCGCGTGCCCGCCGTGCCCCCGACCCGGGTGCGCACGGCGATCCGCGACCGGGCCCGCCGCACGGCCTTCCTGCCCCAGCGCGACCCCGACGCGCCCGGCAGGCGGCGGCCCAGGGCCCCCGGACACGCCGGCCCGGCGACGACCGCCGCGTAGGGCACCTCCGCGCATCCGCACGCGCGAGATCCGTACGTCAACGTCCGCATGCTCGTACGTCCGCATGCTCGTACGTCCGCATGCTCGTACGTCCGCATGCTCGTACGTCCGCATGCTCGTACGTCCGCATGCTCGTACGTCCGAATGTCCGTGCGTCCGCATGCCCGTGCGTCCGCGTGCCCGTAGGTCCGCGCGTCCGCCGACGCGTCACCCCGCGCGGCTCGTTTCGCCGATTCCCGCCGAATCACCCCCGATTCCCGGCCGTTTCCGGCACGACGAGACCCCCGGAGGGCTCATCCATGTCCGTCTTCGCCCGTCTGGTCGAGCACCTCGCCGACCTGCTGACCCCGCTCTTCCACGCCTCCGCGACAGCCGCCGCGATCATCCTGTTCACCGCGCTGGTACGACTCCTCGTCCACCCGCTGTCCCGGGCCGCCGCCCGCGGCCGGCGCGCCCGCGCCGCGCTCCAGCCGAGGATCGACGCGCTGCGCGCCCGGCACGCCCGCGACCCCGAGCGGCTCCAGCGGGCGGTGCGGGAACTGCACGAACGGGAGAAGGTCTCCCCGCTCTCCGGCTGCCTGCCCGGACTGCTCCAGCTGCCCGCCTTCTTCCTCCTCTTCCACCTCTTCTCCAGCGGCACGATCGGCGGCGAGGCCAACTCCCTGCTCGGCCACCGGCTGTTCGCGGCGCCGCTCGGCGGCCGCTGGGCCGACGCGCTCGCCGACGGCGGGGTGTTCGGCCCGGCCGGAGTCGTCTACCTCGGCCTGTTCGCCCTCGTCGCGGCCGTCGCCACCGTCAACTACCGGCGCGCCCGCCGCACGGCGGCCGGACAGCCGGCCCCGGCGGCCGGCGGCGAGCAGGTGCCCGGACTCGCCGCGGTCACCCGGGTGGCCCCGCTCCTGTCCTTCTTCACCCTCGTCACGGTCGCGGTCGTCCCGCTGGCCGCCGCGCTGTACGTCGTCACCAGCACGGCGTGGAGCGCGGCGGAGCAGTCGCTGCTGTACCGCTGAGCGGTAGCGGGCGTCCCGTTACGGTCCAGTACCTGAACAGGGTCTTGCGGACTGGACGGGGGAATTGGAGGATCGGCCAGTCCTCCGATGGCTGCACACATCGGCGGGCGCCCGCGATCGAGGGAGATGGTGACCGTGAAGCTGCTGCGAGTCGGTACGGCCGGGGCCGAGCGCCCCGCACTGCTCGACGCCGAGGGGACCCTCCGGGACCTGTCGGGCCTCGTGGACGACATCGACGGCGCGCTCCTCGCCGACGAGGACGCGCTCGGCCGGATCCGGGCGGCGGCCGAGTCCGGCGGGCTGCCCGCGCTGGACCCGGCCGGACTGCGGATCGGTCCCCCGCTCGGCCGCATCGGGAAGGTCGTGTGCATCGGCCTCAACTACCACGACCACGCCCGCGAGACGGGCGCCGCGCCGCCCTCCGAGCCGGTCGTCTTCCTCAAGGCGCCGGACACGGTGGTCGGGCCGGACGACACGGTGCTGGTGCCGCGCGGCTCGGTGAAGACCGACTGGGAGGTCGAGCTGGCGGTCGTCATCGGCCGTACGGCCCGCTACCTGGACTCGGCCGAGGAGGGGCTCGCGCACGTCGCCGGGTACGCGGTGGCGCACGACGTCTCCGAGCGGGAGTTCCAGATCGAGCGGGGCGGGACCTGGGACAAGGGCAAGAACTGCGAGACGTTCAACCCGCTGGGCCCGTGGCTGGTGACGGCCGACGAGATCACCGACCCGCAGGACCTGTCGCTGCGGCTGTGGGTGAACGGCGAGCTGAAGCAGGACGGCACGACGGCCGAGCAGATCTTCCCCGTGGGCGAGGTGGTGCGCTACCTCAGCCGGTTCATGACCCTGTACCCCGGCGACGTCGTCAACACCGGCACGCCGGCCGGGGTGGCGATGGGAGCGCCCGAGCCGAAGCCGTACCTGCGCGCCGGGGACGTGGTGGAGCTGGAGATCACCGGGCTCGGCCGGCAGCGGCAGGAGCTGAAGGACGCGTAGGCGCCGCGCCGGGGGCGCCGGGAACCACGACGGCGTCCGTCACCCGCGCGGGGGTCCGGGCCGGTCGCGCGGTTCCCCGCGCCCTCGGGCCGGACCGGCTACCCCAGCAGCGCGGCCAGCCGGCGCCACTCCTTCCTCGGGAGGACGTCGCCGGTGTCCGCCGTCACCACCTGGAGGGCCACGTGGTCCGCGCCCGCCTCGTGGAAGGCGTTCACGCGCGCGCGGATCCGGTCCTCCTCGCCCCAGGCGAAGACCGCGTCGACGAGCCGGTCGCTGCCGCCCTCGGCGACGTCCGCCTCCGTGAAGCCCAGCCGCAGGAAGTTGTTCGTGTAGTTGGGCAGGCGCAGGTAGTTGGCGAGGTAGGCGCGGGCCGTCTCGCGGGCGCGGGCCGGGTCGGACTCCAGGACCACCTTCAGCTCCGGGGCCAGCAGCGGCCGCGCGCCCAGGATCTCCCGAGCCTGCGCGGTGTGTTCGGGCGTGGTCAGGTACGGGATCGCGCCGGCCGCGCGGTCGCGGGACAGCTCCAGCATCCGGGGGCCCAGCGCGGCCAGCACCCGGCGTTCCGCGGGCACGCCCGCCCGGTCCAGCTCGTCCAGGTACTCGACCATCGCCCCGTACGGGCGGCGGTAGTCCTTCACCAGCGGGCCGTGGCTCACCCCGAGGCCCAGCGCGAACCGGCCGGGGTGGGCCGCCTCCAGCTCGGCGAAGCCGGCCGCCGTGGTGGCGGCGTCCCGCTGCCAGATGTTCAGGATGCTGGTGCCCACGACGATGCCCCGGGTGGCGCCGACGAGCGGGGCCGCGTGGTCCTCGGAGCTGTTGCCGCCCAGCCAGATCGCGCCGTACCCGAGTTCCTCCAGCTCGGCCGCGGCCTCGTCCAGCTCGCCGCGCCGGTCCGGGTCCTCGGAGCGCAGTTCGATGCTCCAGACGCCGTACCGGCCGACGCTCTCCTTCAGTGCGGTGGTCATCGGATGCGATCCCTCCGGTGGTGGACTGTGGCCATGATCGTGGGGCCTTCGCCCGTGCCAACCGGAGGGCACCCCGGGTTGATTCCCGCCGTTCCCTCAGTCGGCCGAACGGCCGAGGAACCGCTCCAGCGCCTCCACCACCAGCCGGTGGTCCTCCAGCTGGGGCAGACCGGAGACGGTCACCGCGCCGATCACGCCGACGCCCTCCACCGTCAGCGGGAAGGAGCCGCCGTGTGCCGCGTAGGCGTCCGGGTCGAGGCGGGAGGACGCCTCGAAGGTCGTGCCCTTGGCGCGGAAGCGGGCGCCGACCAGGTAGGACGGGGCGCCGTAGCGCTCCACCACCCGGCGCTTGCGGGTGATCCAGGCGTCGTTGTCCGGGGCGGAGCCCGGCAGGGCGGCGTGGAAGAGCTGCTGGCCGGCGCGGTGGATGTCGATGGCGACCGGCGCCCGGCGCTCGCGGGCCATGTCGACCAGGAGGCAGCCGAGGGCCCAGGCGTCCTCGTGGGTGAACCGCTTCAGGACCAGGCGCCGCTGCTGCGCCTCCAGCTCCTCGACGGTCGGGGTGTTCTCGGGCATCAGAGGGTCACCGTCACCTTCTCGCGGGCGGACCGGCGGGCCGCCTCCAGCACGTCGAGCGCGGCGGCCGCCTCCAGGGCGGTCACCGGGTTGGGGCCGGCGCCGCGCAGGGCGGCGGCGACGGCCGCGTAGTAGGCCGGGTAGTCGCCCGGCAGGGTCGGTACGGGGGTGCCGCCGCCGGTCAGCGGGGACTCCCCGGAGCCGATCCGGCCCCACAGCGACTCGTCCTCGGCGCCCCAGTCGCCGGTGGTGCCGGGCCGGCCGCCCTCGCGCAGCGCCGCCTCCTGCGGGTCCAGGCCGTACTTGACGTAGCCCGCGCGCGAGCCGAGCACCCGGAAGCGGGGGCCGAGCTGGGCGGTCGTCGCGGAGACGTAGAGGTGGGAGCGGACGCCGCTCGCGTGGGTGAGCGCGATGAACGTGTCGTCGTCGGTCTCGGCGCCGGGGCGGCGGATGTCCGTCTCGGCGTAGACCTCGGCGGCCGGGCCGAAGAGGACCAGGGCCTGGTCGACGACGTGGCTGCCGAGGTCGTAGAGCAGACCTCCGATCTCTGCCGGGTCGCCGGACTCGCGCCAGCCGCCCTTGGGCCGCGGACGCCAGCGCTCGAAGCGGGACTCGAAGCGCCAGGCGTCGCCGAGCGCGCCGTCCGCCAGCAGCCCGCGCAGGGTCAGGAAGTCGTTGTCCCAGCGGCGGTTCTGGAAGACCGACAGCAGCAGACCGCGCTCCTCGGCGCGGGCGGCCAGCGAGCGGGCCTCGGCCGCGGTGCCGGCGACCGGCTTGTCCACGACGACCGGCAGACCGGCGTCGAGGGCGGCGGTGGCCAGCGGCACGTGCGTCTTGTTCGGGGAGGCGATCACCACGAGGTCCAGCTCGTCCGCCCGCTGGAACAGCTCGTCGGCGGTGGCGGCGAACGTGACGTCCGGGAACTCGGCGCGGGCCTGCTGCTGCCGCTCCGGGTGGGAGGTGACCACGGTGTCCAGGGCGAGGCCCTCGGTCGCGGCGATCAGCGGGGCGTGGAAGACCGAGCCGGCGAGGCCGTAGCCGATCAGGCCGACGCGGAGGGGGGTAGCAGTCATGCCCTCCACTTTGGCAACGCTGTTGCGAAAGTGCAAGCGGTGGGGAGAATGGGGGGCGTGAAGAGCAGTGGTGGGCCGGTGGGGGCCAATCTGGGCGTGGTGCGCAGCCACAACGCGGCGTTGGTGCTGGGGCTGCTGCGGGACGCCGGGGCCGAAGGCGTCAGCCGGCTGGAGCTGGCCGAGCGCACCGGGCTGACCCCGCAGGCCGTCAGCAAGATCACCGCGCGGCTGCGGGCGGAGGGGTTCGCGGCGGAGGCCGGGCGGCGGGCGTCGACCGGGGGCAAGCCGCGCACGGTGCTGCGGCTGGTGCCGGAGGCGGGGCACGCCGTCGGGGTGCACCTGGACCGCGACGAACTGCGCGCGGTGCTCGTCGACCTGGACGGGGCCGTGGTGGCGGAGCGGCGCGGCGAACTGGACCTCGGGGCGGGGGCCGGGGCCGTGCTCGGCGCGGTGTGCGCGGCGGTCCGCGCGGTGGCCGGGGAACGCCTCGGCGAGGACCCCGACGCCGGCGGCGCCGGATCGCCGGTCGGGGTGGGGGTGGCGCTGCCCGGCCCGCTGGACCATGTCCGCGGGGTGCTGCACCGGGTCACCGGGTTCCCGGGGTGGGACGGCTTCCCGCTGCGGGACGCGCTCGCGGAGCGGCTGCGGATGCCGGTGGTGGTGGACAAGGACACCAACGCGGCGGCGCTCGGGCTGGCGGTCGGGGGCGCGCAGGAGGTGGCGGGCCGCTCGTTCGCGTACCTGCACCTCGGTACGGGGCTCGGGGCCGGGCTGGTGATCGACGGCAGCGTGCACCGCGGGGCGCGGACCGGGGCGGGGGAGTTCGGCCACCAGGTGATCCGGCTGGACGGGCCGCGGTGCGAGTGCGGGAACCGCGGCTGCGTGGAGGTGCTGTGCCTCGGCGCGGCGGCGCGCGGGGAGATCGCGGAGGCGGCCCGGGTCCTCGGTGTGGCGGCCGGGAACCTGGTCGGCCTGCTGGACATCGACGGCGTCCTGCTCGGGGGACGCACGGTCGCCGGGGCGCCGGAGGTCTACGTCCGGGGCGTCACCGAGGTGCTGGCGGCCCGCGCCCGGCGCCAGGGGGCGGCCGGCCCCACACCGGTGGCGCTCGCCCCGGGCGGCGAGCGCCTGGTGGCCGAGGGCGCGGCCCAGCTCCTGCTGGCACCGCTGTTCGGGCGCGGGGACGCTTGAGGCGGCGGTGCGCGCAGCGCCCGGAAGGGACGCGGGGAGCCGCGTGACCGGCCACGGTGTGGCCGCGGGTGTCCACGGCGGGCAGCCGGGCGGTGTGGCCGTTCCTGTCGGCGGCACGGTGACTTTCCGAGGGCGCGGGGAGCCGCGTGACCGGCCACGGTGTGGCCGCGGGTGTCCACGGCGGGCAGCCGGGCGGTGTGGCCGTTCCTGTCGGCGGCACGGTGACTT
>NZ_JBVJOT010000009.1:93770-139989 GCF_055583025.1 Streptomyces sp. NPDC104831 | reverse complement strand
TTTCCGAGGGCGCGGGGAGCCGCGTGACCGGCCACGGTGTGGCCGCGGGTGTCCACGGCGGGCAGCCGGGCGGTATGGCGGTTCCCGTTGGTGGCACGGTGACGTTCCGGGGGCGCGGGGAAACACGCGACCGGACACTGCGGGGCCGCAGGCGCCTACGGCCGGCTGCCGGGCGGTGTGGCCGTTCCCGTCGGCGGCACGGTGACTTTCCGAAGGCGCGGGGAAGCCGCGCGGCCGGACACGGCGTAGTTGCCGGTGTCCACGGCCGGCAGCCACCTGTCCGCTGGTAGGGGGGACTTGCGCCGTGCCCCGGCATGGCGGTGCCGTCCGCCCCGCCCCGCCCGGCAGGGTCATGTGTTCATGCGACTGTGCACGCCCCTCGCCCTCGCCCTCACCGCAGCAGCAGCAGCCGCCACCGCCGTGACCCCCGCCGCCGTCCCCCTGCCGGCGGGCGCCGCCCGGGCCCTGCCCCACGCCCCCGCCGCCCCCTCCTGCGCCGGCACCGACGCGGGGGCCTTCCCGCTGGCCGCCCGGATCCGGGGCGGCCCGGCGTCGTACGAGGCCGGCGGCGAACCCGGCACCTGGTACCTCGACCTCACCAACACCACCGACCGGACCTGCACCGGCGTCCACCCGGTCGTGGTCCTCGTGGACGAGAAGCGCGCGCTGCGCCCGGACCAGCCCCGCCTGGACTTCTACGACGGCCCCCGCGCCCGCCGGGTCACCTTCGAGGCCACCGACGCCCAGGAACTGGTCGGCGTGCTGGACGGCCCCGGCTTCGCCGGGTTCACCGTGCCGCCCGGCCGGACCGTGAGCGTGCGGATCCGGTTCTCGCTCGCCCCCGGCGCCGTGGCCGACGAGGTCACCGCCAACGCCGCCGTCGTACAGCGGCAGGGCCAGGACGGCGACTGGGTCGGGGAGTCCGACGCCTACCGCTTCGACGTCGCCGGGGACGCGGAGGCGGGCACCGGGGGGAACCGGCGGGACACCGGGGGCGCAGGGGACGCCGAGGGCACGGATCACCCGGAGGAGGGGCGGGAGGAGGCCCGGGAGGTCCACGCCTCGCCCCCGCACCGCACCCACGACACCGTCCACCCCGTGGCCGTGCCCACCGCCACCGGCACCCCCCGCCCCCAGGACCGCCCCGGGGCCGGACGGTTGACCCGCGTCGCGGCCGAACTCACCCATCTGCCGCTCGCGGCCTTCGTCCCCCTGTTCACCCTGCTGGCCGCCCTCACCGGCGCCCTCCTCCTGTTCCGCGACCGCCGCTGACCCGGCCCCCGCCCCCTCCGCGGCCGCCGATCCCCATCTGCGACGATCCCCCCGTGGACTACCCCAACGACCAGGCCCCCGGCGCCCCCGTCCGCTCCGGCATCCCCGAGCACGGGCGCATCCCCAAGTACTACGCGGTGAAGGCGCGGATCGCCGCGCTGCTGGAGGAGCTGGGGGAGGGCGGTGTCATCCCCACCGAGCGGGACCTCGCCGAGCGGTACGACGTGGCCCGCGAGACCGTGCGGCAGGCCGTGCGGGACCTGGTGCTGGAGGGGCGGTTGCGGCGCCGGGGCCGGGGCACGGTGGTCGCCGGTCCCAAGCTGGCCCAGCCGCTGTCCCTCGCCAGCTACACCGAGGGCGTACGCCGGCAGGGGCGCACGCCCGGCCGTGCCCTCGTCACCCTCGACCGGTTCCCGTGCCCGGACCCGCTCGCCGCCGAGACCGGGCTCACCCGCGGCGAACCCGTCTGGCACCTGGAGCGCGTGCTGCTCGCCGACGACGAGCGGGTCGGCCTGGAGAGCACGTACGTCGCCGTCGCCCGGGTGCCCCGGCTGGACGCCGACTTCGATCCGGATTCCTCCTTCTACGGCTATCTCGCCGCCCAGGGCATCTCCTTCGGCGACGCCGACGAGCGGATCGAGACCGTCCTCGCCACCCCCCGCGAGGCCCTGCTCATCGGCACCCCGCCCGCCCTGCCCATGCTGCTGATCCACCGGGTCTCCCGGGACACCGGGGGCCGTCCGCTGGAGCGGGTGCGGTCGCTGTACCGGGGCGACCGCTTCTCCTTCACCACCCACCTGCGGGGCTGAGGCCCACCGGTCGTCGCACCCGCCCCTCACATCACAGAAAGATAACGGGTCTAGCCCAAACGTGATGGGTCGTTCACGCTCTCGTTGTCAGCCGGATGTCTCCGGTTCCCGAGTCCCGAGGAGCGTTACCGCCGTGAGAGTCACAGTCGTAGGAGCCGGCGTGGTGGGCACCATGCACGCCTGGCACGCAGTGCAGCGCGGCCACCAGGTCGTCCAGATCGAGCGCGAGGCCGAGGCGCGCGGCGCCTCGCTGCGCAACTTCGGGCAGATCTGGGTCAGCGGGCGCGCCGGTGGGGAAGAGCTGGAAACCGCCCTGCGGGCGCGGGAGCTGTGGGAGGGGATCGGCGGCCGGGTGCCGGCGCTGGGCTTCCGCCCCAACGGCTCCCTCACCCCGGTCCGCGGCCCGCTCGAACTGGCCGTCGCCGAGGCCGCCGTGGCCCGCGCCGACGCCGCCGCCCGCGGCTACAAGCTGCTCACCCCGGGCGAGGCCCGCGCCCTGAACCCCGCCCTGCGCGGCGACTTCACCGCGGCCCTGTACTGCGAGCGGGACGCGGCCGTGGAGCCGCGCACCGCCCAGCTCGCCCTGCGCGCGGAGCTGCTGAAGTCGCCCCACTACACCTTCCTGCCCGGCCGGGAGGTGCGCGAGGTGACCGGCGCCGGCACGGTCCGCGACGACCACGGGGACACCCACCACGCGGACGCCGTCGTGCTGTGCACCGGCGCCTGGCTCGGCGGACTCGTCCGCGAACTGGCCGGCCCGGACCTCCCCGTGCGCCGCGTCCGCCTCCAGATGATGCAGACCGACCCGCTCGGCGAGCCGCTGCCCACCTCCGTCGCCGACGCCGACAGCTTCCGCTACTACCCGGCCTACGCCTCCGCGGCGCTGGACGAGCTGAACGCCCGCCGGCCCCAGCCGGAGACCGCCGCCGCGCACAGGATGCAGCTGCTGATGGTGCAGCGCGCCGACGGCGGCCTGACCATCGGCGACACCCACGAGTACGAGCACCCCTTCGCCTTCGACACCGTCGAGGAGCCCTACGAGCACCTCACCGGCGTCGTGGAGTCCCTCCTCGGCCGGCCGCTGCCGCGCGTGCGGCACCGCTGGGCGGGCGTGTACGCGCAGTGCACCGACCCCGCCAAGGTCGTCCACCGCCAGCGGGTGCACGAGGGCGTGTGGCTGGTCACCGGGCCCGGCGGGCGCGGCATGACCTGCGCCCCCGCGATAGCCGAGACCACCGCGAACGAACTGGGCTGGTGAGCACCCCCATGACCCCCGTCACCCCGGCCACCCCGGGCACCCCCGACATCCGGCTCGTCGTCCTCGACATGGCCGGCACCACCGTCGCCGACGGCGGCCTGGTCGAACGCGCCTTCGCCGCGGCCGCCGCCGAACTGGGCGTCGAACCCGGCTCCGCCGAGCACGCCGAGCACCTGGCCTACGTCCGCGCCACCATGGGCGAGTCCAAGATCTCCGTCTTCCGCCACCTCTTCGGCGACGAGGACCGCGCCCGGCGCGCCAACACCGCCTTCGAGAAGGCGTACGCCGACCTGGTCGACCAGGGCCTGATCGCCCCCGTCCCCGGAGCCCGCGAGGCCATCGGGGAACTGACCGACAGCGGCCGTACCGTCGTCCTCACCACCGGCTTCGCCCGGGTCACCCAGGACGCCGTCCTGGACGCCCTCGGCTGGCGCGGCCTGGTGCCGCTCACCCTGTGCCCGGCCGACGCCGGCGGGCGCGGGCGGCCGTACCCGGACATGGTGCTGGAGGCGTTCGTCCGCACCAAGGCGGCCGAGGACGTCCGGCAGGTCGCGGTGGCCGGCGACACGTCGTACGACGTGCTCAGCGGCGTACGCGCCGGGGCCGGGCTGGTCGCCGGCGTGCGCACCGGCGCCCACGGCGACGCCGAGTTCACCGCCGCCGGCGCCACCCATGTCCTCGACTCCGTCGCCGGCCTGCCCGGCCTGCTCGCCGGAGACCGCTGACATGGGCATCCGCTTCGACTCCGTCACGGTCGCCTACGACGGCAACGTCGTCCTCGACTCCCTCGACCTGACCGTCGAGCCCGGAGAGGTCATGGCGCTCCTCGGACCGTCCGGATCCGGCAAGACCACCGCGCTGCGGGCGGTCGCCGGGTTCGTGCGGCCCGCGTCCGGGCGGGTGTACCTCGGCGGCGAGGACGTGACGGACCTCCCGCCGTACCGGCGCGGCATCGGCATGGTCGTCCAGAGCTACGCCCTCTTCCCGCACCTGCGCGTCGACGAGAACGTGGCCTTCGGACTCAAGGCCCGCAGAACCCCCAGGGACGAGATCCGGCAGCGGGTCGCCGAGGCGCTGGAGCTGACCGGCATGGCCGGCTATGCCCGCCGCCACCCGCGCGAGCTGTCCGGCGGGCAGCAGCAGCGCGTCGCGATCGCCCGCGCGCTCGCCATCCGGCCGCGCGTGCTGCTCCTGGACGAGCCGCTGTCCGCGCTGGACGCCCGGCTGCGCTCCGGCATGCTCGCCGAACTCGCCCGGCTGCACCGCGAACTGCCCGACGTGTCGATGCTGTACGTCACCCACGACCAGGTCGAGGCGCTGACCCTCGCCGACCGGATCGCGGTGATGGAATCGGCCCGGCTGCGGGCGTGCGGCACGCCGACGGAGCTGTACCGGGCGCCCGCCGACGCGTTCACGGCCTCCTTCGTGGGCGGCGCGAACCTGGTCCCGGTGACCGTGACCGACCGGGGCGTGTCCTTCGCGGGCACGGAGCTGCGGCTCGACACGGCGGGTGCCGCCGCGGGCGCCCGCGCCACCCTGTGCGTACGGCCGCACCTGGTCGGGCTGGGCGAGGGACCCAACCGGCTCCCGGGCACCGTCCGGGAGATCCAGTGGCGCGGCGCCACGCACCGGCTGTACGTCGAGGTCGGCGGGCACACCATGATGGCCGACGTGCGCGAGCTGAAGGAGCCGCCCGCCCTCGGCGACCCGGTGGCCCTGCACTTCGCGCCCGACGACGGCGTGCTGCTGCCCGCGGGGGTGGCCGGCGATGACCACTGACAGCGCGCTGCGGGCCCTGCCCGCCCCCTCCGCCCGGCGCGGCGGGAGCCGCCGGCGGTGGGCGGCCCACCTGTGGGTGCTCCCCCCGGTCGCCCTGCTCGCCCTCTTCTTCCTCTACCCCCTCGCCCTCGTCGTCCGCCAGTCGCTGCGGCCCGACACCGGCGGCACCTCCCTTCAGCCGTACGCCGACGTCTTCGCCTCCGAGGCGTTCCGGCACGCGCTGTGGACCACCGTGTGGCTGGCGCTGGCCTCCACCGCCGGCTGTCTCGTCCTCGGGTTCCTGCTGGCGCTGGTCATCGCGTTCGTGCCGTTCCCCGGGGCGAAGGCGGTGGCCCGGTTCATCGACGTGTACCTGTCCTTCCCGTCCTTCCTCATCACGCTGGCACTGCTGTTCCTCTACGGCGGCACGGGCGCCGTCGGCTCGTTCCGGTTCCTCACCACGCCCTGGGGCGTGCTGCTGGCGGAGGTCACCTACTTCACGCCGTTCGTGATGCGCCCGCTGCTCGCCGCGTTCGCGCAGCTCGACACCGCCCAGCTGGAGGCGGCCGGTTCACTGGGCGCGCGGGCGCCGCGCATCGTCCGGCAGGTGATCCTGCCCGAGGCGCTGCCCGCGCTCGCCGCCGGCGGCAGCCTCGTCCTGGTGCTGTGCCTCAACGAGTTCGGGATCGTGCTGTTCACCGGCGCGAAGGGGGTCACCACCCTGCCGATGCTCGTCTACGGCAAGGCGATCCTGGAGTCCGACTACCCGGGAGCCTGCGCGGTCGCCGTCGTCAACGTCCTGATCTCCGTGGGCCTGTACGGCCTGTACCGGGTGGTGAGCCGTCGTGCTGGTGCATAGCCGCAAGACCAGGTGGGCCGTGTGGGCGGTGTTCTGGGCGCTGTTCCTGCCGCTGTTCGCGCTGCCCCTGCTCGTCATCCTGGGCGCCTCCCTCGCCACCCACTGGTCCGGCGCCCTGCCCTCCGGCCCCACCCTGGACCACTACCGCGCCGCCACCCGCGGCGAGGCCCTCCAGGCGCTCACCACCAGCCTGGTCACGGCCGTAGCCGCCAGCCTGCTCGCGCTGACCGCCGGCACCTGGGCCGCGCTGGCCGGGGCCGCCCTGAAGAAGCGCCACCGCCGGGTCCTGGACGCCCTGTTCGTGCTGCCGGTCGCCGTGCCGTCGGTGGTGGTGGGCCTCGCGGTGCTGGTGGCGTTCTCCCAGCCGCCGCTGCTGCTCAACGGCACCCGGTGGATCGTCGTCACCGCCCACACCGTGCTGGTCACCGCCTTCGCCCACCAGTCGGTGTCGGCCGCCCTCACCCGCCTGGACCCGGCCTACGAACAGGCCGCCGCCTCCCTCGGCGCCCGGCCCGCCTACATCCTGTTCCGGGTGCGGCTGCCGCTGCTGCTGCCCTCGCTGACCGCCGCCGCCGGACTGTGCTTCGCGCTGTCCATGGGCGAGCTGAGCGCCACGATGATGCTCTACCCGCCGGACTGGACCCCGCTGCCCGTGCTGGTCTACGCGGCCACCGACCGGGGCGCCCTGTTCACCGGGTCCGCCGTCGCCGTGGTCCTGATGGCGGCGACCCTGCTCGTCCTGTTCGCCGTCTCCCGGGTCCGCACCCGGGCGTCGTACCGCTGAACCCCCCGAACCGTCCCCGCACCTCACGCCAGGAGTCCGCCTCGCCATGCCCGGATACCGCCTCCCGCTCGCCGTAGCCCTCACCCTCCTCGCCGCGCCCGCGCTGTCCGCCTGCGGCACCTCCGCCGCCTCCGACGCCGAGGTCGTCACCGTCTACAGCGCCGACGGCCTCAAGGGGGAGAACGGCGACGGCTGGTACGACCGCGTCTTCGAGGACTTCGAGAAGCAGACCGGCATCAAGGTGAAGTACGTCGAGGGCGGCTCCGGGGAGATGGTGCAGCGTGCCGTCCGCGAGCGGCGCAACCCGCAGGCCGACGTGCTGGTCACCCTCCCCCCGTTCATCCAGCAGGCCGCCGGCAAGGGCCTGCTGCAGAAGTACGCGCCGGCCGGCTCCGACCGGGTCGACGGCGCCGGCAGGGCCGCCGACGGTACCTGGACCTCGGTCGTCGACAACTACTTCGGCTTCGTCTACAACAAGAAGGAGCTGAAGCAGCCCCCGAAGACCTGGGAGGAACTGCTCGGCCCCCGCTACGAGAACAAGCTCCAGTACTCCACCCCCGGCGTCGCCGGCGACGGAACGGCCGTACTGATCAAGGCGATGCACGACTTCGGCGGCAAGGAGCGGGCCCTCGCCTACCTGAAGAGGCTCCAGGCCAACAACGTCGGCCCGTCCGCCTCCACCGGCAAGCTCGCCCCCAAGGTGGACAAGGGCGAACTCCTC
The DNA here is from genome assembly GCF_055583025.1 of Streptomyces sp. NPDC104831. Classification (NCBI taxonomy): domain Bacteria; kingdom Bacillati; phylum Actinomycetota; class Actinomycetes; order Kitasatosporales; family Streptomycetaceae; genus Streptomyces; species Streptomyces sp. NPDC104831. The sequence continues at coordinate 132,528 of NZ_JBVJOT010000009.1, read as the reverse complement.
GTCGCCAACGGCGACGTGCAGATGAACCACGCCCAGACCAAGACCATGCCGAACCTCGGCATCTGGTTCCCGGCCGGCCCCGGCGGCAAGCCCACCACCTTCGCCCTGCCCTACGCCGCCGGCCTGGTCACCAAGGCCCCGCACAGTGCCAACGGCAAGAAGCTGCTGGACTTCATGCTCGCCCGGAAGCAGCAGCAGGAGGTCAGCTCGATCGGCGGCGGCTTCGCCGCCCGCGGCGACGTCGAGGCCACCGACGCCAACGCCCGCGAACTGGCCCGGCTGATGGACGGCGTCGAGGTCTTCGAGCCCGACTGGAACGACATCGACAAGAACCTCAGCGCCTACGTCGAGGACTGGAAGTCCGCGACCGGCAGCTGACCCCCGCGGCGCGCGGCCGTGCACGGCCCCGCACCGCGAGCACCGCACCGCCCCCGGCACCACCGGGGGCGGTGGCACGACCGCTCCCTTCCCGCCCCGCACGTCCCCCCTCTCCTCCGGAGGTCCTCCGTGCCCCGTCCCTCCCGTCGCTCCTTCCTCCTCTCCGCCGCCGCCGTGGCCGCGTCCGCCGGACCGCTCGCGACCGTCGCCCGGGCCGCGACCCGCACCCCGAAGGTGCTGGTCATCGGCCTGGACGGCGCGCTGCTCAGCCGGATCAAGGACGCCGCCGCGCCGAACCTGAAGGCCCTGATGGCAGCCGGGCTGACCGCGCCCAGCAGCATCTACGCCAACCCGCTCGCCCCGACCCTCTCCGGCCCCGGCTGGTCCACGATCATCACCGGGGTCTGGCCCGACAAGCACAACGTCAAGGACAACGCCTTCACCGGCGCCCGGTTCACCCAGTACCCGGACTTCCTCACCCGCGCCGAGACCGCGCGGCCCGCCCTGTCCACGTACGCCGTCGCGTCCTGGACGCCGCTCACCGACACGGTGTTCTCGGCGAAGGTCGACACCCGCGTCTCCACCCCGGCGGCCGAGTACGACACCGGCACCACCTCCCGCGCGGTCGCCCGGCTCCGGGACGCCGACCCGGACGCCGTCTTCGTCCACCTCGACAACATCGACCACGCCGGCCACACCTACGGCGCCGCCTCCCAGCAGTACCTGGACGCCGTCAACGGCGCGGACGCGCAGGTCGGGCAGATCGTGGCCGCGGTCCGGGCCCGGCCGTCGTACGCCGCCGAGGACTGGCTGATCATGGTCACCGCCGACCACGGCCACACCGACGCGGGCGGCCACGGCGGCTCGACCCTCCAGGAGCGGCAGACGTTCCTCATCGCCACCGGGTCGGCGCTCGCGCCCGGATCGGTGCGCCACGACGTGAAGATGCCGGACGTCGCCGCCTCCGCCCTCGCCCACCTCGGCATCCCCCTCGACCCCGCCTGGCAACTGGACGGCCGCCCCGTCCAGCAGCCCGTCCCGGACGACTTCGACGCCCTGCGCGGCTCGCTGGCGACCCGTGTGGACGAGACCGGCATCCCGGCGGCCACCGTGGGCTTCACCCACACCCCGCCGCCCGGCTGGTCCGTCGACAACTCCGCGATGGGCGGCGGCGGGGTCGCCGAGTGGCGCGGCTGGTCCTTCACCACCGACGAGTTCTGGACCCAGGCCCAGCGCGACCAGAGCCGCGAGGGCAACATCCGCGCCCGGAACGTCTTCGCGGTGGCCGACGGCGACGAGTGGACCGACAAGGCCTTCACCGGCACCTTCGACTCCACCCTGGTCAGCCCCGCCTACCCGGTCACCGGCGGCGGCACGGCCGTGCTGACGTACACCACCTACTACCGCCACGAGTCCCCGCAGAAGGGCGAGGTCCTCGTCTCCTACGACGGCGGCACCCCGGTGAGCGTGCGGACGTACACCGCCGACGTGCCCTCGCGCACCGAGACGGTCACCCTCCAGGTCCCGGCGGGCGCCACCACCGCCCGCGTCCGCTTCCGTTACACCGGCGGCAACAACTGGTACTGGGTGATCGACGGGGTCCGTATCGACCGGTCCTGACTAGGCTGGGGGCGTCGGTACGCCGCTGTTCCGGCGCCCCCCGTTTACCGTTCGCACGTACGCCAGGAGACGCAGCACATGGCAGACCGCAAGCCCATCGAGTCGTGGCTCACCGACATGGACGGCGTCCTGATCCACGAGGGCGTGCCCATCCCCGGCGCCGACGCCTTCCTGAAGAAGCTGCGCGAGTCCGGGCGGCCCTTCCTGGTGCTCACCAACAACTCCATCTACACCGCACGCGACCTGCACGCCCGGCTGCGCCGGATGGGCCTGGACGTGCCGGTGGAGAACATCTGGACGTCGGCGCTGGCCACCGCCCAGTTCCTGAACGACCAGCGGCCCGGCGGCAGCGCCTACGTCATCGGCGAGGCGGGCCTGACCACCGCCCTGCACGACATCGGCTACATCCTCACCGACCACGAGCCCGACTTCGTGATCCTCGGCGAGACCCGCACCTACTCCTTCGAGGCGCTGACCAAGGCCGTCCGGCTGATCAACGGCGGTGCCCGGTTCATCGCCACCAACCCCGACAACGTCGGCCCCTCCACCGAGGGCGACCTGCCCGCCACCGGCTCGGTCGCCGCGCTGATCACCGCCGCCACCGGCAAGAAGCCGTACTTCGTCGGCAAGCCCAACCCGCTGATGATGCGGGCCGGACTGAACGCGCTCGGCGCGCACTCCGAGAACTCGGCGATGATCGGCGACCGGATGGACACCGACGTCCTCGCGGGCCTGGAGGCCGGGATGCGCACCTTCCTCGTGATGACGGGCGTCACCCGGCCCGCCGACGTCGACCGCTACCCGTTCCGCCCGTCGCAGACCGTCGACTCCATCGCGGACCTCGTCGACCTGGTCTGAGCACGGGATCCGGCCGGCCCCGGGCGCGGGTCCGCCCGGCCGAAACCCCGTGCCACCCGTTCGGAGCAGCCCGGCGCCTCCCGAGGATGCGGAGGCGCCCGGTGCGGGGGAGCCTCCTGAATAACTGGAGGTTCACGATGGGCTCACTACGCCTCACTGTCTGTACCGCAATCCTCGCCGCCGCGGTCACCGCGGCCGCTCCCGCGGCCCACGCGGCGGACACGGCGGACGGCGGCGGCTCGGTCGCCGTGATCCCCGCCTCCCCGGCGCCCGGCGCCGACCTCACCGTGCGCACGGAGGGCTGCACGGGCGAGCAGGGCACCGCCGCCTCGGCCGCCTTCGTCTCCGACGCCCGGCTGACCGGTGCCCGGGGCGCCCTGACCGGCGAGACCCGGGTCCGTTCAGGCCTCGAACCGGGCGCCTACACCGTGAAGGTCGGCTGCGGCGACCGGGTGGTCACCGGCAGTCTCACGGTCGGCGGCCCGGACGGTGCCCGGTCCGCCGCGCCCGCCGCCCCGGTCTCCACCGCCGCCTCGCCCGTCGCCCCGGTCCCCGCGGGCGGCGGCGGCACCGCGCACTTCGCCACGGTCGCCACCAGCGGCTCCGGCCCCGACGCCGGGCAGGCGGTGACCGGCCTGGCGCTGGCCGGTCTCGCCGCGCTGGCCGTCGGGGTGCGCGCCCGCCGCACGCGCGGCACCCGCTGACCGCCCGTGTCCGGCGAGCGGGGGCGCGACGGCACCGGACGGCTGGCCACCGCCCTGACCTGGGCGCTGCTGCTGTGCGGGCTGTGGCTGTGGGGGCGCGAGGTGAGCGACGGGACGCACGGCGCGGACGGCCCCGCCACGGGCGGCGTCCTCGCGGCGGACCCGGCCGCCGATCCCGCCCGGCTGCCCGGCGCGGCCCGGCCCCTGGCCGGCGCGGTGCCCCAGCGCGTCGACATCCCCGCCCTGGGCGTGCAGGCCCCGGTGGTGGCCCGCGGCCTCGACGCCCGGGGCGCGATCGACCCGCCGCCCTACGACCAGCCGGGCGTGGTCGGCTGGTACCGCGCCGGCCCCGGGCCCGGCGCCGCCGGGGCGGCCCTGCTGGTGGGCCACGTCGACACCGCGACCCGGCCCGCCGTCTTCTACCGGCTCGGCACCCTGAAGCCGGGCCACCGGGTCCGGGTGGTCCGCGCGGACGGCAAGGTCGCCGAGTTCACCGTCGAGGACGTCCGCGTCCTGCCCCGCGCCGGCTTCGACGCCCACGCGGCCTACGGCCCCCGCCGGCCGGGCCGCGCCGAGCTGCGCCTGATCACCTGCGGCGGGGCCTTCGACCGGGCCACCGGCAGCTACACGGCGAACGTGGTCGTCTCCTCGTACCTGACCCGCGTGTCCGGGTGAGCGGTCAGGGGCCGGCCGTGGGCGTCCGGGACAGGCGGGCACGGAGGTTGCCGAAGTGGTCCCTTATGGCGCGTTCCGCCCGCAGGGAGTCACCGGACCGCACCGCGTCCAGGATCTCCCGGTGCTGCCGGCAGGTGAGCAGCGGATCCCGGGGGGTCGCCGCCAGGTCCCGCTGCACCCGGTGGAAGGCGTCCCAGAACGCCTCCAGCACCTCGCCGAGCAGCACGTTGTCCAGCCCCCGGTACAGCGTGGCGTGAAAGGCGCGGTCGGTCTCGGCGAGCCCGGCGCCCTCGGCGGCCTCCCGCTCCATCCGGTCCACGAGCGCGTCCAGCTCCGCCAGGTCCGCCTCGGGCAGCCGCCCGGCCAGCCGTGACACCAGTCCCGTCTCCACGGCCTCGCGCAGCTCCAGCAGCTGGAGCAGCGAGTCCTCGCCCCGGTAGTGGCCGGCCACGGTCCGGAAGGCCAGCCCCTCGATCATCGGCGCGAACGACATCGAGCCGACGTACGTCCCGAAACCGTGCCGGATCTCCACGATGCCCATCGCCTGGAGCGCCTTCAGGGCCTCCCGCACCGAGTTCCGGCTCGCCCCCAGCAGCCGCATCAGCTCCGGCTCGGTGGGCAGCGGGGCGCCCGAGGGCAGCCGCCGGTCCACGATCAGCTTCTTGATCCGCTCCTGAAGGTCCCGGGCTGCCATGGCCAGAGCGTAACCGGCCATTCGGGTGCCGGGGCAGACGAAAAGCCCCCCGCTCGCGCGAGGGGCTTTCCGGTCGGTGCGCCGCCAGGGACTCGAACCCCGGACCCGCTGATTAAGAGTCAGCTGCTCTAACCAACTGAGCTAGCGGCGCCTGCTGACGAGGAAAACTCTACCCGACCTCCCGGGGTGCTCCGGACCACGCCCGGGTGGCCCGTACGTCGTCCGGAGGGCCCGCGTACATCATTCGGACCGTCAGAATGCGCGATTCCAAGGCGGTTGGGAAACTGATCAACGTGTGCACGCGCGGACACATCACCCCGAATGTGAGGCAGATCGCATGACCGCTCCGATGTTCGAGGAAGTCGGCCCCGCGAGCGACTGCCCCTGCCCCGACTGCCGCCTCGCCCGGCGGCCCTCCCCCCGCCCCGGCCGCGCCCGCCCCGCGGCCCGCGGTGTCGTCGTCGTGGCCGCGGCCTCGGCCGCCCTCGGCGCGGTCCCCCCGGCCGTCGCCGTCGCCGCCCCCGGCCAGGCCCCGCACCGCGAGGCGCTGCCCGGCGACGGCGGGCCCGCCACCCCGCAGGGCCCCAGGGGCCCGCTGTACGGCAGGCCGGACGGCCCCGAGAAGACCCCCGCCGAGCCGATCCCGGCCACCACCCGGACCGACATCATCAAACGGGCCAAGACCTGGGTGGCGGCCAAGGTGCCGTACAGCATGACCGCCTACTGGTCCGACGGCTACCGGCAGGACTGCTCGGGCTATGTGTCGATGGCCTGGGGACTGCCGGGCAACGAGTGGACGGGCAGCCTCGGCCAGTTCGGCACGAAGATCACCAAGGCGGAGCTGCAACCGGGGGACATCCTGCTGTTCCACAACCCCGACAACCCGGAGAAGGGCTCGCACGTCGTGATCTTCGGCGGCTGGACGGACCACACGCACACCTCCTACACGGTCTACGAGCAGACACCCCCGCACGCCCGCAGCCAGGCCACCCCCTATCCCTACTGGAGCAACGCCGACAAGTACGTCCCCTACCGCTACAAGGGCCTGCCCCAGGGCGCGGCCGGCGCCCGGGCGGCCGGCGGTACCGAGGCCGAGGGGCTGCCCGGCCGGCGCACCCGGGAGCTGCCGGCCACCGGGCGGGGCGAGGACATCGGCCCCGCCTCGCACGGGGTGCCCGGCTATCCCGGCCGGGCCTTCTTCCGGCCGGGCGCGGTCAACGACCACGTCACCCGGCTCGGCGCCCGGCTGGTGCGGCGGGGGTACGGCAGGTTCTACGCCCACGGCCCGGGCCCGCGCTGGGGCGAGGCGGACCGGCGTGCCGTGGAGGCGTTCCAGCGCGCCCAGGGCTGGCGGGGCGGCGCGGCCGACGGCTTCCCGGGCCCGGAGACCTGGCGCCGGCTGTTCGCCTGAACCCCCTGTTCACCCGAAGCCGCTGTCGACCGGAACCCGCTGTTCTTCCGGACCGCCGGCCGGCCCGGGCACGTTCCCGTCCACCCCCTTTGTTCCCTTTGTTCCCCCTTGTTCATGACGCGTCTGGCGCGGAGGCTGGAGCACGCATGAGTACGACCACACCCCACACCCCGCCCGAGTCGGAGGGGCAGTCGGCCGGTACCGGCGTCCGGCCGGCCCGGCTGATCCAGAACGAGGCGACCACCGAGATCCCCGTCCACCTGCTCTTCCGGGACGGTCCCGACCCGGTGCGGGTACCGCTCGGACCGGCGGTGGTGACCCGCCGGCGGGGCACCGGCGAGCAGCCCCGGCCGGGCCGCCCGGTGCCCGTGCGCAGGCGGCCGCTGCCGGAGGTGGAGGCCGGACTGGCGGAGCGCCCGGCACGGGTGCTGCCCGGGGCGGCCGGGCTGCTCGCCGGCGCCTGCGGGCTCACCGGCGCGCTGGCCACCACCTGGTGGGCGGGACTGCTGCCGGCGGCCCAGGCGCTCGGGCTGCCGGCGCCCGCGGGCTCCGGTCCCGGCCCGGCCCACTGGGCGGCGTACGCCGGGGCCGGGCTGCTGGGCGCGGCCGGGTTCGGCGGGCTGGCCCGGGGACGCGCCGGACGGGCCTGGGTGCTGGGCCTGTTCGGGCGGTACCGGGGGACGGTCCGGCGCACCGGGCTGCTGTGGGTGAATCCGCTGCTGCCGCGCCGCCGGGTGGACGTGCGGCTGCGGCACTGGCGCAGCGAGGCGATGCCGGCGGTGGACCCGGACGGGATGGCGCTGCGGGTGGTGGTGCTGGTGGTGTGGCGGGTGCGGGACACCGCGCGGGCCCTGCTCGGCATCGACGACCACGAGACGTACCTGCGCGAGTGCGTGGAGGCGGCGCTGGCCCGGGTGCCGGTGGAGCCGGCGGGCGGGGTGCGGGGCGGGACGACGGCGGCGGGGGACGCGCTGACCCGGCTGGTGGCCGAGGAGACCGCGCCGGTGGGGGTGGAGGTGTTCTCGGTGCAGCCGGTCCGGGTGGAGTACGCCCCCGAGGTGGCCGCCGCGGTGCACCGGCGCCGGATCGCCGCGCTGGACGCCCGGCAGCGGGCCGGCCTGCTCAGTTCGGTGGTGGACTCGGTGGAGGACACGGTGACCCGGCTGACCACGCGGGGCCTGGTCGAACTGGACGACTACGACCGCAAGGTGCTCGTCCGGGACCTGACCGTGGCGTTCTGCTCGGGGCGCGGGGAACCGGTGTAGCGGTGGCGGCCGACGCCTCCGCGGTTGGTATGGACATGTTCAACTAACGGCCATAATCTGAGTCTTGGTCTAGACCTACCTGCACGGCTCACCGAACTCCCCACGTCCCCAGGAGCGGCAGCATGCGCACCAAGACCAAGTTGTCCGCGGTCGTACTGGGCGCGGTGACCGCCGGAGCGTTCGCGCTCTCCACCGGCGGTGCCAGCGGCCACGGTTACACCGACCTCCCCATCAGCAGGCAGAAGCTCTGCCAGAACGGCACCGTGGCCAACTGCGGCCAGATCCAGTGGGAGCCGCAGAGCGTCGAGGGCCCCAAGGGCTTCCCGGCCGGCGGGCCCGCCGACGGCCAGATCTGCAACGCCGGGCTGGGCCAGTTCTCCCAGCTCAGCGCGCCGAAGACGCCGTCCGGCGCGGCCTGGCCCACCACGAAGGTGACGGGCGGCCAGTCGTACGCGTTCCGCTGGCAGTTCACCGCCCGGCACGCCACGACGGACTTCAAGTACTACATCACCAAGCCGGGCTGGAACCAGGACCACAACCTCGCCCGCTCGGACCTCAACCTCACGCCGTTCCTGACGGTGCCCTACGGCGGACAGCAGCCGCCGTCCACGCTCAGCCACAGCGGCACCCTGCCGTCCGGCCTGAGCGGGCACCACGTCATCGTCTCGGTGTGGACGATCGCCGACACGGGCAACGCGTTCTACGCCTGCTCGGACGTCACCTTCTGAGCGCACGCCGAAGGGCCCCCCGCCGAGGCGAGGGGCCCTTCACAGGTGCGCCGCCAGGGACTCGAACCCCGGACCCGCTGATTAAGAGTCAGCTGCTCTAACCAACTGAGCTAGCGGCGCGTGACTCCCGCCCGCCTCGGATCTGTGCTTCCCGCGGCCGGCGACGAAGAAAATACTACCTGGTCCCCAGGGGTGCTCGTGACCGGGCGGCGGCTAGATCGCCAGCGAGAGCAGGACCGGCGCCGCGTGGCGGTTCAGGGCGTCCGCGGCCCGCTTGAGCCGGTGCGCGTCCCGCACCGGCAGCGACAGGGCCAGGCAGCCGACCGTGGAGCCGGCGGTGACCGGTACGGCGGCGCAGACCGTGCCGACCGCGTACTCCTGGAGGTCGAGCACCGGCGCCGACGGCGGCTGGGACTCCAGCCGGGACAGCAGCAGCTTGTCGCTGGTGATCGTGCGCGAGGTGAGCCGGGCCATCTTGTGCCGGGAGAGGTGCTCGCGGCGGGCGCCGGGGTCGAGCTGGGTCAGCAGGCTCTTGCCGACGGCCGTGGCGTGGGCGGAGCAGCGGAAGTCCACCCACTCGTTGACCGCCGGGGTGGCCGGCCCGGCCGCGTACTGGGTGACCCGGACCTCGCCGTCCACGTACCGGCTGAGGTAGACCGCCGCGCCGACCGCGTCGCGCAGCCGCTCCAGGTTGTGCTGGAGGTTGTCGCGCAGGGCCCGCTCCCGGTCGTGCGCCGAGCCGAGGCGGCGCAGGGTCTCCCCGGTGACGTACGCGCCGTCGGCGATCTCCCGGACGTAGCCCTCGCGGCGCAGCATCCGCAGCAGTCCGGTGAGCCGCCCGGGGAGCAGTCCGGTGCGACGGGCCAGCTCGGTGCCGGTGATGCCGGCGGGGTGCCGGGAGACGGTCTCCAGCACGCGCAGGGCTTCCTGGGCGCAGTGGTACGGGGCGGTCGGCTTGAAACTCATGGGTCCCCCTCGGCCGCGATCCGGGTCGGATCGTGTCCACGATAGCCGCGGACGAACCCCGGGGAAGAGGGAGCCGGCGAGATTCACGCCCTCCGTGCGCGCGCCCCTACCGGCCGGAAAATCCCCTGGCATATGCCACAGACACGTTCCGACGCCGGGACCTCGCCGGTTCCCGCCAGGGGCCCGCCGGCGCTCACCGGACCGCGCTGACGAACTCCCGGGTCCGTTCCCGCTCCGGGTCGCCGAAGATCTGCTCCGGCGGGCCGGCCTCGATGACCCGGCCCCCGTCGAACATCAGCACCTGGTCGGAGATGTCCCGGGCGAAGCCCATCTCGTGGGTCACGCACAGCATCGTGATGTCGGTGCTGCGCGCGATGTCCCGCAGCAGGTCCAGCACGCCCGCGACCAGCTCCGGGTCGAGCGCGGAGGTCACCTCGTCCAGCAGCAGCACCTGGGGCCGCATCGCCAGCGCCCGGGCGATCGCCACCCGCTGCTGCTGACCGCCGGACAGCCGGGTCGGCCGCACGTCGCACTTGTCGGCCAGGCCCACCAGGTCCAGCAGCTCCCGCGCCCGTGCCTCGGCCTCGTCCTTCGACAGGCCGAGCACCCGGACCGGCGCCTCGGTGATGTTGCGCAGCACCGACATGTTCGGGAACAGGTTGAACTGCTGGAACACCATCCCGATCTTCTTGCGGACCTCCCGGACCTGCTTCTCCGGCGCCGGGAACAGCCGCTGCCCGGCCACGGTGATGGTGCCCTCGTCCGGCTTGGCGAGGGTCATCAGCAGCCTGAGGATCGTGGTCTTGCCGGACCCGGAGGGCCCGATCAGGGTGACGTGCCGGCCCGTGTCCACGGTCAGGTCCAGCCCGTCCAGGACGGTGTGGTCACCGAATCGTTTCGTCACGCCTTCCAGGCGGATCAGCTCGGTCGGGGCGGTGCCGGCCGGGGCCGGCTGCTTGCGGGTCTCAACGGACAAGGCGTCGCTCCAGGGTGCGCAGAAGAAGGGAGGCCAGGTACGACACGACGACGAAGGCGACGCCGATCACCGTCAGCGGTTCGGTGAACTGGAAGTGCTGCTGGGAGACGAGCCGCGCCCGGCCCAGCATCTCCAGCACGCCGATCGTCATCAGCATCGGCGTGTCCTTCAGCATCGCGATGACGTAGTTGCCGAGCGGCGGCACCACCCGGCGCACCGCCTGCGGCAGCACCACCGCCGTCCAGGTCCGCCGCACCGGCAGGCTCAGCGCCGTCGCGGCCTCCCACTGACCCGCCGGCACCGCCTCGATGCCGGCCCGGTAGACCTGCATCGTGTAGGTCGAGTAGTGCAGCCCGAGCCCGAGGACCCCGGTGGTCAGCGGGGACAGGGTCACCCCCGCCTCGGGCAGCACGTAGAACAGGAAGAACAGCTGCACCAGCAGCGGGGTGTCCCGCACGAACTCCGTGAAGACCCCCACCGGCCAGCGCACCCACCGGGTCGGCGCCCGCATCAGCAGGGTCCACACCAGGCCCAGCGCGAACGAGATCAGCGACCCCAGGGCCAGCGCCTCCAGGGTGACGACGAGCCCCTTGCCGAAGTACGGCAGGAAGTCGGCGACGGCTCCCCAGTCCCAGGTCATCGGGCCACCCCCGCCTTCAGCCGGCGCTCCAGGCCGCGCATCCCGCGGGTCAGCAGGAAGGCGATCACGAAATAGATCAGCAGCAGGTACGCGTAGATCTGGGCGCTCTGCTGGAGGGCGAGCCGGACCAGGTTGCCGCTGAACGCCAGGTCGCCCATGCCCGTGATGGACACCAGCGCGGTGCCCTTGAGCAGCTCGACCAGCAGGTTGGAGAAGGAGGGGATCATCTCCGGCACCGCCTGCGGCAGCAGGACCAGCCGCAGCCGCTGCCAGGGCGAGAAGCCGAGCGCGATCCCGCCCTCGCGCTGCGCCGGGTCCACCGCCGCCAGCGCGCCGCGCACGATCTCCGCGCCGTACGCGCCGTAGGTCAGGCCCAGCGCGAGCGTGCCCGCCCACATCGGCACCAGCTGCCAGCCGAAGGCGACCGGCAGCACGAAGAACACCCAGAAGATCATCACCAGCGCCGAGATACCCCGGAACACCTCGGTGTACAGGCCCGCGACGAAGCGGACCAGCCGCGACCGGTGGGTGCGCGCGGCCCCGGCGACGAAGGACACCACGGCGGCCAGCAGCGCGCTGTACACCAGCAGTTGAAGGGTGACGCCCACTCCCTGGAGGACGATTTTCCACAGCCCCGCGGTCATCGGCGGCACAGCTCCTTCGCGGTCAGGGTCGTCATCTCCGCCTTGGTGAAGCCGAAGGGCCGCACGATCCGGTACAGCTCCCCGCTCCCGCGCAGCTTGTGCAGCTCGGTGTTGAAGGCGTCCCGCAGCCGGGTCTCCGTCGGCCGGAACGCGAACGCGCCGCCGTCGGCCTTGGGCCTGCCGTCCACGAGCGCGACGAACGGCTCGGTCGACTCGGCCTTGGCGGAGCCCCGGGCGACCATCCGCGCGGTGACGGCCGTGGCCGCGAACAGGTCCACCCGCCCGGACTCCACCGCGTTCAGCCCGGCCACCTGGTCCGGGACGATGACCAGGTCGCCCTCCTCGAAGCCCGCCTCCACGGCGTGCTGGATCTGCGCGTACCCGGTCCCGGTGGCGATCTTGGCGTGCCGGCGCAGCGCGTCCGCGTAGGTGCGCAGCCCGAGCGGGTTGCCCTTGCGGACGATGAACGCGTCCGGCATCCGGTAGTCGGGATCCGCGAAGATCACCTGCTCGCAGCGGTCCGGGGTGACGTACATCCCGGCGGCCACCACGTCGAACTGCTGGGCGTTCAGCCCCGGGATCAGCGAGCCGAACTCGGTCGGCACCGGCTGTACCCGGTCCACCCCGAGCCGCTTGAAGATCACCCTGGCCAGCTCGGGCGCCTCCCCGGTGAGCCTGCCGTCCCGGTCGATGTACCCGAAGGGGACCTCGCCGGCGATCCCGAGCCGGACGACACCCTGGGCGCGCAGCCGCTCCAGCAGGTCGCCGCCGTCCTCGCCGGACGCCGACGCCACCCGCGTGCAGCCCACCGCGCCCAGAGCGCCGAACGCCGCGAGGCCCGCGAGCACCGAGCGCCGGGTGTGCCCGCGCGCCGGCCGTCTGGTGTGTGTGTCGATCCCACGTGGTGCAGCCATGGCGGCGCGGCTACCCAGACGCGATCGGGCTATGCACCCCGCTTTTCCCGGCCGGGCGAGGCGTCGCCGCCCCGCCCGGTCCGGGTGGCGCGCCCCGGCCCACGGCGGGGCCGGTCAGTGACCGGGCACGTAACCACGCGCCTTGTCGACCACGTTCGGCAGGGATCTGCCCGCCGCCCACCGCTCGTACAACTCGACGAACTGCGCGCCGAGTTCGTCGCGCCGCCCGAAGGTGTCCCCGCTCATGTGCGGCGACACGATCAGCCCCGGCAGCTCCCACAGCGGGCTGTCCCCGGGCAGCGGTTCGGCGGCGAACACGTCCAGCGCCGCGCCCGCGATCCAGCGCCTTCGAAGCGCCTCGGCGAGGGCCTCCTCGTCCACCAGGGCGCCCCGGCCGACGTTCACGAAGAACGCCGAGGGCTGCATCACCCCGAACCGGTGCGTGTCGAACATGTGGTGCGTCCGCTCGGTCAGCGGGGCCGCCGCTATCACCCAGTCCGCGCGGGAGACCAGCCGGTCCAGGTCGTCCGGGCCGTGTATCCCGGTCCGGGGCCTGCGCCCGACCAGCGCCGTCGTCACTCCGAGGGCCTTCAGCGCGCGCACTATGGCCCGCCCGACCGGTCCCGAGCCGACCACGCACGCGTGCGTGCCCGCCACCCGCCGGGTCTCCCGGTGCCGCCAGGTCCGCTCCCGCTGGTGGGCCAGGGTGCGCGGCAGATCCTTGGCGACCGCCAGTACCAGGGCCGCCACGTACTCGGCCACCGGCTGCTCGAAGATGCCGCGCGCGTTGGTCACCACCGTCCGGGACGCGGCCAGCTCCGGGCTCATCAGATGGTCCACGCCCGCGCTCGCCGTGTGCACCCAGCGCGGCCGGGGACCGTCCCCCGGCCACGCCTCGCGCACCGCGTGCGAGGCGGAGTCCCACACCAGCAGCACGTCCGCGGCCGGCAGCAGCTCCGCCAGACGGGCCGCGTCCGTGCGCACGATCCGGGCACGTCCGGTGAGCCGGCCGAGCCGGGGCGGCGGATCGGCGTCGAGCACCAGCACGGTGGGGGGCGACGGCGTCATGCGGGGCGGCTCCCGAAGGCTGACCTGCGCGGACCGGGCACGGACCGACCACGCTCGCACCGGAACCCGGCGCCGTCAACACGGCCGCGCACAGGGAGGGGCGGCGCCGCGCCGACGGGGTACCCGCAAGCGTGGGCCCCCGCCGGGCACGGCCGCCCGGGGGACGGGCCGTACCGCCGGACCATCATCAGGAAGGCTGGACATGACCGCACTCGGACTCCTCTACCCGGGCCACTCCGCCGAGGACGACTATCCGCGCATCGAGCAGCTCCTGGGCAGCGACATCCGGGTGGACCTCGTCCACACCGACCCCGCCGAGGACGCGCACCGGGTGGCCGCGCTCGCCGGGCGGGACTCCGCCGAGCGGCTCGCCGAGGGCGTGGAGGCGCTGCGGCTGGCCGGGGTCGAGACGGTGGTGTGGGCGGGCACCGGCGGCTTCACGCGCGGCTGGGACGCCGCCCAGGAACAGGTGCGGACCCTCGCCCGGCTGGCCGGGATGCCGGCCTCCGCCACCTCCTTCGCCTTCGTCCACGCGGCCCGCGAACTGGGCGTGCGCCGGGTCGCCGTCGGCACGGCCCGTCCCGAGGAGGTCGCCGGGCCGTTCGCGGACTTCCTGCGGGCCGGCGGCCTGGAGGTGACCGGCCTGCGCTCCTCGGGGACCGCCTCCCCGGCCGAGGTCGCCGCCTGGGGGGAGGAGGACGTGCTCACCCTGGCGCGCGCGGCCGTCACCCCGGACGCCCAGGCCGTCCTGCTGCCCGACACCGCCCTGCACACCGCGGCCCACCTGGGCCTGCTGGAGAAGGCCCTGTCCAAGCCGGTCCTCACCGCCAGCCAGGTCACGGTCTGGGAGGGCCTGCGGCTGGCGGACCGCCGGGTGAACGCGCCGACCCTGGGCAGCCTGTTCACCCGGGAGCCGCTGGTGCAGGCGTAGTGCCCCCGCCCTCCCCGTCGTACGGCGCCGGCCCCTTGCGGGGGCGCGGGACAATGGACGGTGGCCCACCCGAAGGCGGTGCCGTCGACCCGTACGAGGAGGAGACAAGACATGGCGGAGCCCACGCCGCGTCGCAACGAACCGCGGCTACGCCCCGCGCCCCTGCTCTTCGAGCCCGCGGAGGCGGCCGGTGACCCCGAGCACTTCTTCGATCTGGAGTCGATCGAGGACCCGCGGGAGCTGCTGTCCCGGGCCACGGAGCTGACCCAGGCGTTCCGCGCGGCGGCCGACCGGGCCCTGGAGTTCCAGGCCGTCGCCGCGGCCCAGCTCGCCGACCCGCGCCGGTTCGACCGGCTGACCCCGGCGGACATCGCCGAGCGGGCGGAGTGGACCGAGGACTATGCCAAGAAGATGGTCGAGTTCGGGCGGGACCTGATGCGCGGGGAGGGCGAGGGTCGGGCGTCCGCCGACTCCCTGTAGGCCACGTGCGGGCGGACGCCGGCCGCGTTCCCGCGGCAACCCCCCGGGAACGCGGCCGGCCCTGCCGCACGAGCGGCCGGGGGCATATGCCGGGCGGGCAAGATACTCCTTCCCGGTCGTCCTGTCCCGATTTTCCGCAACTCAGCGGAACTGCTCGCTGACACGCTGTACATCTGGGTGTCATGACGACCAGTGCCCCGAACGTCACCTGTGTCGGCCCCGGCGCCGTCGACTGGCTCGCCTCGGCGGGAGCCCACCCGCGCAGCACCCTCGCGCTGTGGCGGGAGCGCCCGGACGCCCCGGTGGTGCTGCCCTGCGGCACCGTCTTCGACGTGGTCAGTGCCCCGGTGGTGTTCGGGCGCCGCATGCTGGACCGGCTGTGGGGCGCGGGATCGCGGCCGGGTCCGGTCGCGGTGTTCCGGGGCCGGACGCTGCTCTTCGCCGCCCCCGGCACCGCCCAGCGGCTGCCCTCCCTGCTGGCCTGGGAGGAGTGGGGCTCCGGGCGGGCGCGGGCGGTGCCGCCGCTGCTGTGCCACGGCCCCGGCGACGCCGTGACCGTGCCGCCCCTGGCCCCGTCGACCTGCGACGACACCCCCGGCGCCGCCCGCTGGCTCATCGCCCCGGACGGCCGGCACCCCTGGCTGCCGGGCCCGGAGGTGCTGCTCTGGGCCGCCGTGGGCGCCGCCCGGTCCGCCGGGCGGCCGTCGATTTCTCCTCACCGCGACCAGGGTGCTAATGTCTACGACGTCAGCAGGCGCCGCTAGCTCAGTTGGTTAGAGCAGCTGACTCTTAATCAGCGGGTCCGGGGTTCGAGTCCCTGGCGGCGCACGCGAGAGGGCAGCGGGTCGAATTCGAAAGAATTCGGCCCGCTGCTTTCGTATACGGACCGTGCCGCGCGCTGCTCAGCCGCGCACGCCCGGCGTGATCGCCACCGTCCACGCCCCCGACGCCGTCCTGCCCTCCGCCTCCACCCGGACGCCCTCCCCGGGCACGGTGAAGCTCTCGCCGAGGAAGACCGGCGCGTCGGCGAGGGGCGGGTAGACCGAGTTCTCCCAGCAGGCCTCGGTGTCCGGGTGGGCGTCCACCACCCGCACCGGGCCGTCGCCGGACGCGGCGCCGCCGCGCACCCGGTAGACCAGGATCCCCTGCCGGCAGGCCGCGCGGTCGGCGCCGGCCGGGCCGCGCGCCTCGAAGGCGAGCGCGCTGTCCGGGCCCGTGCGCACCACGGCCAGCTTGACGCCGTGCCCCAGGCCGAAGGTGGCCCCGCCGGGGCCCGCCGCCCCGGCGGCCAGCGGCTCCAGGGTGAGCCGGGTCGGCGCGGCACCGCGCACGCACACCACCTGGCGCGGGTCCAGCCAGCCGAGCCGCCACTTGTGCCAGCCGAGCAGGTCCGGCGCGAGCCCGAACTGGCTGCCCATCAGGTCCCAGTCGCCGACGTGGGTGTCCCAGTCGCCCTTGCCGTCCGAGGGGCGGTGGTAGAGGTCGGGCAGGTCGAAGACGTGGCCCGTCTCGTGGGCGAGGACCAGCCGGTCCGGGGGGTGGTGCTCGAAGACGGTCACGACCCGGCGGACGTCGGTGCCGTCCGCCCGGAACGGCGTATCGAGGTTCACCACCTTCGTGGCGTCCGAGTCGACACCGGGCGCGTCCGGGTCCGCGATCAGGTAGACGACCTGGTAGCGCGAGAAGTCGACCTCCGGATCGGCCACGGCGAACGCGTCGCGCAGATACGCGGCCCGGTCCTCGGCGTCCCAGTCCCGCCGCATCGCGTACGACGTCGACGGGCGCGGCATGCGCAGCCAGCGCTTCAGCGGATGCGGGCGCAGGGTGAGCCTGCCGTAGGAGGACTGCGCGTAGAAGGCGCTGGTCGCGGGGAAGTGGTCGGCCGTCAGCTCGGCCGGGGTGGTGCGCGGGGCCGCGTCGGGGAAGGACAGGAAGACCAGCACCGCGTCGAGGGTGCCGACCGGGCGGGGGTAGCCGGTGTTCCAGCTGTCCACGCCCTCCGAGTGGTGGGCCTCGGTGCGGTGCAGCGCGCAGGGGGCCGTGGAGAAGGGCCCGGCCGCCGAGGGGCCGGAGAGGATCGAGGTCGCGGCGAGCGCCGACATCGTGGTGAACACGGCCGCGGTGCTGCGCAGCTTGGGCACGGACATGACCTCCGGGTGTGGTTCGCGGGACCCGCACCCAGATTGCTGGTATTCATTGGTTTATGCCCTGTTTGTCTGCACCAGAAGGGTGAGCGCGCCCCCATCGGGCGCCGGCGCGCACCGGCGCTCGGTATCCGGAAACATTCACGGAACGTCACAACTTGTCGGAGGGCTGAAGAAGCTGCCCAGGTGCGGGCAGAAACGATCTGTCAGAACCTGTGCTCCGTCCGGGACACTGGACATCGGCTGGAAGGGCCCGGGGCCAGCCTCTATGATCGGCACACTTTCCGGCACGGACAGAGATCGAGTGCACTGCGGGAGCGAGCGGTGAGCGGAACGTCCGAAGGGCCGACGCCCGCGGCAGACCTCGACCGGTCAGCCGTCACAGACAGTCACCACACCACCTACCACCGTGTCTTCGCGACCGCCCCGCTCGCCATGGCGGTCGTGGCCCCCGAGGGACGCGTCGTCACCGCCAACGCCGCCCTCGGCGAACTGCTCGGCGTCGACGCGGACACGATCGTCGGGCGGTCCGCCGCCGACCTCGTCGACCTGGCCGCGGACCCCCGCGCCCGGCACGCCTACCTGGAGGTGCTGAGCGGCCGGCAGGCCCGGCTGCGCTGCACCCGCCGGCTCAAGCAGCCCGGCGGGAACTCGGTGTGGGCGCAGATCACCGTCGCCCCGCTGAGCGACGGCGAGCCCGGCGCCCTGCTGTCGGTCACCGACATCAGCGCCCGCCGCGAACTCCAGGCCCAGTTGCGGCACTTGCAGATGCACGACCCGGTGACCCGGCTGCCCAACCGCACGCTGTTCTTCGAGCGGCTGACGGCCGCGCTGGAGACCGAGCCGTACGAGCAGGGCGGCACCGGCCGGATCGGCCTGTGCTACCTGGACCTCGACGGCTTCAAGGCGGTCAACGACACCCTCGGCCACCGCGTCGGCGACCGGCTCCTTTCGGCCGTGGCCAAACGCCTGACCCGGATCGCGGACGAGGCCGGCTACGCCCGCGCCGCCACCCCCCTGGTGGCCCGGCTCGGCGGCGACGAGTTCGCCCTGCTCGTGGAGGACTCCACCGGCACCGAACAGCTCGCCGACCTCGCCGAGTCCGCGCTGAGGGCCCTGGAGGAACCCTTCGACCTGGCCGGACAGCGGCTCTCGCTGACCGCGTCCATCGGCGTCGTCGAACGGCACAGCGCGGGCACCACGGCCACCGGGCTGATGCAGGCCGCCGATACGACGCTGTACTGGGCGAAGGCCGACGGCAAGGGCCGCTGGACCCTGTTCGACCCCGAGCGCAACGCCCACCGCATGACCCGTCAGGCCCTGTCCTCCACCCTCCGCCCCGCCATCGAACGGGGGGAGTTCGCCCTGGAGTACCAGCCGCTGGTGGCCATGGAGGACGGCCGGCTCAACGGTGTCGAGGCGCTGATCCGCTGGCACCACCCGCAGTTCGGCACGCTCACGCCGAATCGGTTCATCGGACTGGCCGAGGAGGACGGCTCGATCGTGCAGCTCGGCCGCTGGGCGCTGGCCACCGCCTGCCGGCAGGCCCGCCGCTGGCAGCTCGACCGCCCCGGCGACCCGCCCATCTTCGTCAGCGTCAACGTGGCCGTGCGGCAGGTGTGGGACTCCGACCTGGTGGCCGACGTCGCCGAGACCCTCGCGGAGACCGGGCTCGCCCCGCACCTGCTCCAGCTGGAGCTGACCGAGTCCGCGGTGATGGGCTCGGCGGGGCGCCCGCTCCAGGCCCTGCAGGCGCTCAGCGACATGGGCGTGCGCATCGCCATCGACGACTTCGGCACCGGCTACTCCAACCTCGCCTACCTGAGCCGTCTGCCGGTCTCCGCGCTGAAGCTGGACGGCTCCTTCGTCCGGGGCTTCCAGTACGAGGAGGCCGCCAGGGACGCCATGCCGAACCCGGCCGACGAGGTGGTCGTGGAGGCGATGATCCAGCTCGCCCACCGGCTCGGCCTGACGGTCACCGCGGAGTGCGTGGAGACCTCGGCCCAGGCCAGCCGGCTGCGCCGGATCGGCTGCGACACCGGGCAGGGCTGGCTCTACTCCCGCCCGGTGCCGCCGGACCGCATCTCCGAGCTGCTCGGGGCGCGGACCTACGCGGTCGGCAACCCGTAGGCGTCCGCGATCAGTTCGTAGGAGCGCAGCCTCACCTCGCCGCGGTGCGCGTGCGAGGTGAGCATCAGCTCGTCGGCCCCGGTGCGCTTGCGCAGGTCGTCCAGGCCGACGCGGACCTCGTCGGCCGTGCCGTGCACGACGTTCGCCGACCAGGAGGTGACGAACTCCTCCTCCATCGGGCCGAGCTCGTACCCCTCGGCCTCCGCCGGGTCCGGGAACAGGCCCGGCCGGCCGGTGCGCAGCCGGAGCATGTTCAGCGCCATCGCCCGGGTCTGCCGGCGGGCCTCGCGCTCGTCGTCCGTGGCGAGCGCGGAGACGCCGATGAGGGCGTACGGCTCGGCGAGGACGGCGGAGGGCCGGAAGGTCTGCCGGTACAGGTCCAGGGCCGGGACGGTGTTCTGCGCGGAGAAGTGGTGCGCGAACGCGAACGGCAGACCGAGCAGACCGGCCAGCCGGGCGCTGAACCCGGAGGAACCGAGCAGCCAGACGGGCGGGCGGTGCGGGGACTGCACCCCGCCGGGCGAGGTGCCCTGCACGGGCCCCGGGATCGCGTGGATGCGCCGGTAGGGGTGCCCGTCCGGGAAGTCGTCGTCCAGGAAGCGGGTCAGCTCGGCGAGCTGCTGCGGGAAGTCGTCGGCGCCCTCGTTCAGGGTGTCGCTGCGGCGCAGGGCCGCGGCGGTGGCGCCGTCCGTGCCCGGCGCCCGGCCGAGCCCCAGGTCGATCCGGCCCGGGGCGAGCGCCTCCAGCGTGCCGAACTGCTCCGCGATCACCAGCGGGGCGTGGTTGGGCAGCATGACGCCGCCCGAGCCGAGCCGGATGCGGTCGGTGTGGGCGGCGAGGTGGGCGAGGATCACGGCGGGGGAGGAGGAGGCCACGCCGGGCATGGAGTGGTGCTCGGCGACCCAGTACCGGTGGAAGCCGCGGGACTCCGTGAGCCGGGCGAGCGCGACGCTGGTGCGCAGGGCGTCGGTGGCGGTACTGCCCGCGCCGACCGTCGCCAGGTCCAGCACGGAGAGGGGCACGGGGGCGTCCCCGCGCCTGACACCCCTGATCTCGTCCACGTCGTCTGCCGCCACGGTATGGCCTCCTGTTGTGGGCACTGCACTGTCCTCGGTGCCCTAACAGGAGAAGGTCCCCGCTTATTCCGCCCGAGCGGGGACTCCCTCAGGGCCGCCAGGGCACCCGGTGCTCGTTCAGGTGGGACAGGACCGCGTGGTTGGCCTCCCAGCCGTCCGGGAACTTCACCAGGGTGCCCAGCTGGACCGGTTCCGTGGCGGGGTAGTCGTCCAGGAGGTCGGGGACGCCGGCCCGGCACACCACGATGCAGGCGTGGCGGTGCCGGGAGGCCAGGACGCACAGGCGGCCCGTCTCCAGGTGGAACGCCGTGGCGTCGGGGCGGCCGGAGAGCGGGTGCAGGACGACCGTCACGTCGTACTCCCGGCCCTGGAGCCGGTTCGCGGTGTCGACCGTGACGTCCCGGACGCCCAGCTCGGCCAGGGCCGCCCGGACCGCCGCCGCCTGGTCGCGGTGGGCCGTGCCCACGGCCACGCGGCCCGCGGTCAGCGGGGTGGGGTCCGCGGAGCGTTCCGAGGTCGCCGCGCCGCCCCGGTCCAGGAGGCGGCGGACCACCGCCGCCACCGCCCGCACCGCCTCCGGGTCCGTGCGCGGAGTGTGCCGCGCGGGCAGCTCCAGCAGGCCCCAGCCGGTCTCCGCGGCCTCGTCGATCACCCGGTCCGGCCCGGAGCCGTCCGAGGGCACGGCGAAGGCCAGCCGGCGGTCGCCGTGGGCCGTGCCGCTGCGGAACGGCGTGTACGGGTAGAACGCGTCCGAGACCAGCGGCGCCGCCGACGCCGGCAGCCGCCAGGAGACCGGCAGCCGGTGCTGGGGCAGGCCCGGGTTGTGCGCCAGCAGCGTGCTGACCGCCGAGGCCGACGGGTCGTACGACAGGCCCGCCCACTGCTCGCCGCCCACGATCGAGAAGGGGTCCAGCTGGCCCGGGTCACCGACGAACAGCGCCCGTTCGAACAGGCCGGCCACGGCGAGCAGGGAGTCCGAGCGCATCTGGTACGCCTCGTCCACGATCGCGTGCCGCCACGGCTCGTCCACCTTCACGTGCGCCCACTTCGCGGCGGTGGACAGCACCACCGGCAGGCCGGTCAGGTCGGCCGCCTTCGCCGACGTGCGCACCTGCTCCAGCCCGTCCAGCGCCTTGTCGTAGGCGTCGGTGTCGCTGCTGTGCAGCCGGCCGACGGGCAGTTCCGGGTTCTTCTCGGCCAGGCGCAGCACCAGGTCGTCGACCTGGGCGTTCGTCTGCGCCACCACCATCAGCGGGCGACCCGCCGCGGCCAGCTCCAGCGCCGCGCGGACCACCAGCGTCGACTTGCCGGCGCCCGGCGGGGAGTCCACCACCACACCCCGCTCGGTGCCGTGCAGCGTGTCGCGCAGGATCGCCTCGGTGGCGGGGCCGGCCGCGGTGCCGGGATCGACGTCGACGGTCGTCACAACACGTCCTCCTCGGTGACGGGGTCGGGGGCTTCCGGCGCCGCCTCGCCCGGCGGGCCGCCGTGCGTCCACGGGGTCTCCTCGGGGTCGGGCAGCTTCGCGCCGCCGCGCTGCTCGTGCTCGAACAGCGTGAAGCACACCCGGTCGCCCTTCTCCGGCACCGAACCGGGCTCGGGCTCCTTGCCCCGGCCCATCCGGTCCAGGACGCGCAGGGTCAGCACCCCGTCGTCCTCGTACCCGACGAACTCGGCCGACTGCGGCCTGCCGTCCAGCGAGCGGTACACCCGCGCCCGACCGGCGAGGTGCGGCCGGTCGTCCGTGCGGACCGTCACCAGCGGGCGCGGGCTCGGCCGCCTGCCCTCGCCGTACGCCATCACCACATCGGTCACCTCGCCCGCGAACGCCTCCCCGGCCAGCCGCCGCCCGGCCATCACCAGCGGGTCGTCCAGCGCCTCCTGCGCCTCCAGCCGGGCCTGCTCCCGCTCGCGCGTGGCCAGCTTGTTCGCCGCCGTCACCGCGTCGTCCCGGCGCGGCTGCGGCGGCTCGCCCGCCCGCACCCGGTCCCGGTGCGCGGTGAAGGACCAGCGGTCGCGCAGCCAGCGCCCCTCCACGTGCGCGCCCGCCGGCAGCGCCCGCAGCAGGTCCAGGCCCCGCCACACCGCGTCCCAGGTGGGCCGCGTGCGGCTCTCCACCAGGTCGCGGATCTCCCGCTCGGCCCGGGTGAGCGCGGCCAGCCGGGCGTCGGCCTCCAGCGGGTCCTCGGCGGCGGCCAGGGCGGTGCGCGCCCGGTCGTAGCGCTCGATCGCCGGGGCCAGCAGCCGGTTGTCGAACGCCGGGTCGGTGGCGGGACCGGCCGGCGGGCACAGCAGCTGGCCGTCGGCGTCCCGGGCGAGTTCGGCCCGGCGGGCGGCCTCGGCGCCGGACAGCTGCGCGGGAGGGTCGATCCAGGCGAGCAGCGCGCCCAGGTGCTCGTCCTCCAGCCCGGACTGGCCGGTCGCCCAGTGCCGGGACAGCACCTCCGTCAGGGCCAGCAGCAGCGAGGAGCCGGGAACCCGGGACCGCTCGCCGTAGTGGGTCAGCCAGCGGCCGAGCAGCGGCACCCGGGGCGGCGCCGGATAGGGCGCGTCCGGGTCCTGCTCGGCGGTGCGCCTGAACCGCATCGAGCGGCCCAGCAGCCGTACGAAGTCCAGGCCGGTGCGGCTCGGCACGATCAGCTGGGGGGCGTCCGCGCACAGTTCGGCCGCCACCTTGACCCGCTTGCCGGTCTCCGGGTCGGTCTCGGTGCGCTCGGCCGCCTCCACGGCGTCCGCGTACGACTCCAGGTGCGGCAGCACGATGTCGGCCAGGTCGGCGAGGAACGCGAAGCGCAGATCGCGGTCGCGGGGCTGCGGTACGACCAGCAGCCGGGGCGCGTCCCGGTCGGTGCCGACCAGCGCGCCGAGCGGGGCGCCGGTCTCACCGGCGGTGGTCAGCGGCACGAACACCAGCGGACGGTCGGACAGGTGCCGGTGCCGGACCGTCGCCGCCGGCCGGGCCCGGCCGCTGTCGACGGCTTCCAGCCGGGCGAGGGCGCTGATCAGGGACACCCGGGCACCTCCCCGGTGCTCCGCGGCGACTCGCCGGCCGCGTTCTGCGGTGCCTCGCGGGCCGCCCGGAGCGCCTCCGTGCGCGCGGCCGCGGTCTCGGCCGCCGTCCGGAGGGCCTCCGCGCGCAGGGCCGCCGCGCGGCGCAGGGCCGCCACCGCCGGGTCGGCCGCCTCGCCGCTCGCGCCGCGGGCGGCGGACAGCACCTCCGCCACGGTGGCCAGGCCGCCCAGTTCGGCCCGCAGGGGCCGGCCGAGGCGGGTGACCGCGCCGGCCTCGCGGGCCCGGTCGCGGCAGTGGAAGGCCAGCTCGCAGGCGGACAGGCACTCCGGGGCGTAGGCCGCGGGCACCGCCTCCACGGCCGCCGTCAGCTCCTCGGCGGGCCGGTCGGGCGCGAAGCAGGTGCCCTCGGGCAGCGTCTCGGTGATCTCCTCGATCCGGGTGAGCCGGGCGAGCTGGCGCGCGGTGACCGCACGCTGCCTGCGCACGTCCACGGCACAGCCCGCGGGCAGGTTGGAGAAGTCCCTCGGGCACACCAGCAGCACCCGGTGGCGCACCTCGGGCACGGGGTCGAGGCGGGCGGCGACCTCCTCCAGCGCCAGCACGTACACCGCCGCCTGCCGGGCCGCCGCGCCCACCTTGGCCGGGTCCGCGGCCCCGTCCACCATCGGGAAGGACTTGATCTCCACCACCGACCAGCTGCCGTCCGGGTGCACCACCACCGCGTCCGGTTCCAGGAAGGCCGGCGAGCCCGCCACGTCCAGGGCGAGCATCGGATGGTCCAGCAGCGTCCAGCCGCCCGCGCGCGTGGCCTCGCGCAGCGCCAGCGCCGTACGGGCCGTGCGCCCCTCGGGGCCGTGCGCGGCCAGGTCGGGCACGGCCGCGCCGGCGGGCGCCTCGGCGCCCGGGTCGAGCCGGGCGTGCACCAGCCGCAGCAGCTCCGCGCCGCCGTCCGCCTTCACCCGCGCCTCGAACGCGTTGCCCCGGGTCAGCGCGAACTGCGACTGCCCGAAGCCGGACGGCGCGCCCAGCGCGGTCGCCAGCCGGGCCTTGTCCACCCCGGCGCCGTCCAGGACCGCCCGCCGGGCGCACCCCGGGTTCGCGGCGAGCGCCGCGAGGGCGCGCGCGTCCAGGGCCTTGGCCGGTGTGCCGGGACCGCGCAGCTCAGCGAGCCGGTGCCGGAGTCCCCTCGCCCGCGTCGGTGGCGGGGGCGTCCGGTCCGGCCGCGGGGTCGAGCCGCGACTCGCGCTGCCGTGGAATTCGCTCACCCGCCGAAGTCTGGCATCCGGCACCGACAATCGGGGAACCCGCACCGGCCGCGGCCGGAGCGACGGGGCGCGCCGGCCGGGTGCGGACCCGGTCCACGGTCCGCATGAGGGCGGGCGCCAGCAGGAGCCCGGCGCCCATCACGGCGACGCCCGCGACCGCGTCCAGGAAGTAGTGGTTGGCGGTGCCCATGACCACGATCGCGGTCAGCAGCGGGTAGGCGACCCCGAGGACCTTCGTCAGGCGCGTGCCGCCGTGGCGCCACAGCATCACCCCGCACCACAGCGCCCAGCCCACGTGCAGGCTCGGCATCGCCGCGTACTGGTTGGTCATGCCGCCCATGCCGCGCGGGGCGCTGGCCTCGCCGCCCCACCAGCCGTACGAGCTGTACTGCGCCATCGTGTCCACGAAGCCGTGGCCGGCGTCGAGCAGCCGGGGCGGGCAGGTCGGCAGCAGGGTGAAGCCGATCAGCCCGATGAAGGTGGAGGCGAGCAGCCAGGTGCGCGCGGCCCGGTAGTGCGGGGCACGCGCGCGGAAGAGCCACACCAGGACGGCGGGCGTGACCAGGTAGTGCAGCGAGGCGTACCAGAAGTCGGCCGGCACCCCGAGCCATGCCTCCTGGGTGAACAGCCGGTTCAGCGGGTGCTCGGCGTTCAGGTGCAGGGCCTTCTCGATGCGCAGGATCGCCAGGCCGTGGTCGACGGCGCCGGCGACGTCGCCGCGCGCGAGGAGCCGGCCGGCCGAGTAGCAGCCGTAGACCAGCAGGATCAGCGGCAGCTCGGTCCACCAGCGCGGACGGGGACGGACGGCCACCTCGGTGCCCGGTGTCTCGGTCTGCGGCAATCCGATCGCCCTCCCCCTTCTGCTGCGTGCGGTACGCCCCGGCGGGCGACCGTGCCACTTTACGGTGTTGCCACCGCGCCCATGAGGGGCCCGTCGGCCACGCCTGGCAGGCGTCCGGCACTGGAAGACGCCGGGACCGCCCGCGGGGTTGCCTGCCGGCGGGGTGAGCGATGATGGAGGGACCGAGAACACTCGTGCATTCCGTGGCGTCCGGGGGGCGTCACCCGTCCGGAGAGGTCTCCCATGGCACCGCGCATCCTGCTGGCCCGGCACGGACAGACGGCCTGGTCGCTGTCCGGCAAGCACACCGGCAGGACCGATGTGCCGCTGCTGGAGGAGGGCCGGCACGGGGCCAAGCTGCTCGGCGAGCGGCTGCACCGCGCTCCGCTGGACGGGCTGGCGGACGCGGAGGTGCGCACCAGCCCGCTCTCCCGCGCGCGCGAGACGTGCGAACTGGCCGGGTTCGGCGAGCGGGCCGAGCGCTGGGACACGCTCATGGAGTGGGACTACGGCGCGTACGAGGGGATGACCCCGGCCGAGATCCAGGCGGTCCGGCCGGGCTGGCTGATCTGGCGGGACGGGGTCCCGGGGGGCGAGTCCGTCGCCGAGGTCACCGCGCGCGCGGACGAGGTGGTCGCCTGGGCGCGCTCCGCCGACCGCGACGTACTGGTCTTCGCCCACGGGCACATCCTGCGGTCGATCGGCGCGCGGTGGCTCGGGCTGCCGCTGGACTTCGCGGCACGCATCCGCCTGAACCCCACGTCGCTGTCCGTCCTGGGCTGGGCGTACGGCGAGCCGGCCATCGAGAACTGGAACGACGTGGGGCACCTGGCCGGCTGAGCGGACGGCGGGGGACCGGGTGACCGGGTGATCCGCGCCGGGGCGGTGCTGCCCGCCCCCGCCGGGCCGGACGCGCGGCCGCCCCCGCGCGGGGGCGGCGCCGGCGCGCTCTCCCGTCCGCGGGCCGGTGACTACACCGGTGCCCCGTTCCGTCCCTGCTTCGGTCCCTCGCAGGACGCGTGGCGGTCCAGGAACTCCGACACCCCCGACGCCCGCCGGTGCGGCAGCAGCACCCGGGCCGTCCCGGCCAGCATCCCCTGCACGCGCGAGGACTGGACCTGGTCGAGCAGCGCGAGCACCCGCAGCCCCGCCTCCGCCGCCTCGTCGGGCCGGCCCTCGCGGGCGAGGTCGTCGGCCAGCTCGGCGGTGTACAGCGCGATGTTGCGGGTGAAGTGCGGGTCCTGCAACCGCGCTGCACGCCGCGCCTGCCGGGCCGCCCGCCGCCAGTCGCCCAGCGTGGACCAGCACTGCGCCTCCAGCCCCGCCAGCTCGGCCTCGCCGTAGAAGCTCATCCACTCCGGGTCGGTGTCCGAGCGGCCCCGCTCGAACAGGGCCTGCGCGCGCGCCAGCGCCCGCTCGCAGCCGGTGCGGTCCGCGAGTCCCGCCCAGCCGCCCGCCTCGCGCAGCGCCAGCAGGGACGACAGCCGGTCCGATCCGAGCGGCCGCGCGGCGCGCTGCGCGGCCTGCGCGGCCCGGACCGCCTCCCGGGGGCGGCCCGCGTCCCGGGCGAGGAACGCGGTGTTGCAGAAGGCGTGCGCCTCCAGCCCCGGGTCGCCGGTCATCCGGGCGGTGGCCAGCGCCTCGGCGTAGTGCGAGCGCGCGTCGTCGAAGCGGCCGGAGTCGTGCGCCAGCCAGCCGACGGAGATGGCGAGTTCCCCGGCGCCCGCGTGCAGCCGGTCGGCGGTGGTCTGCCGGGTGGCGCCGGCGTCGAGCAGCGCGTAGGCGGCGCGCAGCGGGGCCGCCGCGCGCCGGTACAGGCCGTCCGCGCCGTGCCGGTCGTCGAGCAGCCGGATGCGGCGGACGGCCTCCTCCAGGGCCATCGCCTCCGGGGTTCCGGCGCGCCGCGCCGCGACGTCCGCCGCCGCCGCGGCGGCGGCGGTGGTGAGTCCCGGCGGGGCCAGGGTGGCGGCGGCCACCGTGACGCCCGAGCCGGTCATGAATGCGCGACGCAGCACGTCGCTCTCCTCGTGGTTCGGGGGGTCGTTCTGCGG
Organism: Streptomyces sp. NPDC104831; assembly: GCF_055583025.1. Classification (NCBI taxonomy): domain Bacteria; kingdom Bacillati; phylum Actinomycetota; class Actinomycetes; order Kitasatosporales; family Streptomycetaceae; genus Streptomyces; species Streptomyces sp. NPDC104831. Next base: position 105,057 of record NZ_JBVJOT010000009.1, on the reverse strand, counting down.
GGGGTCCTGCGTGTCGTACGGCTCGGCGGCCCCCGGCGGCTCACCGGGCGCCTCCCCGGCGGCGGGCCCGCGCGGCGCCGCCGAGGCCGTGCGCGCCGCCCGGCCGCGGACGGACGAACGGGGCACGAAGCCCAGGTCGGTGAGCGTGCGGCCGGGGAACATGTGCAGGAACACCCGTTCGTAGGCGTAGTTGGGGCAGCGGATCTCGCCCGCCTCGACCCGGCCGATGTAGCGCGCGTCACAGCTCACCCGCTCGCCGATCTCGCGCGCGGCCCGCCGTACCAGCGCCGCGAACTCGGCCGGGGAGCGCACGCCCCGCAGCCGCCGGAAGGCGAGGTTCGGCCGGGGCGGCCGGTCGGGCTGCGACGAGGTCACCGTTGACGACGCCATGGCCGGGTCCTCTCGTGCGAACCGTCGAACCGTGCCGGGACCGGGGCGGTTCGGGGCGGTCCCGGGACGGATCACCCGAGTGACGCTCTGGTTCCGGCGGGCATGAACGTACCTGCTGTACGGGGTTCACCACGCGGTGTTTGGTCGCAAACCGGATATCTCATGCGCGATCTGCCAAGAAGTGCCATCCTTTGCGGCGCACTCGGACCGTAGCCGTTGACGCGTTCGCGCGTTGAACCCCGTGGACCGCAACAGGGCTGTGTGGAGGCCGGCATGGAGACCAGCCAGAGCAACGAACCTTGTACGCCGCCGTCGTCGTCCGCGCCCGCCGCGGACGACCCGGCGTGCGACCTCGTGACGGTACCGGCCCGGCAGGGGCTGGAGGCGGTCGACATCCTGCGGCGCGGTGCCGCGGACGCCGTGGGGCCCGTCCTGCACGACGACGACCGCGACACCCTCGGCTTCCTGGTGCCGGCCGGCACGGCGGCCGGCTGGGACGTGCCGGGCAGCACCTGCACCGGGACGGACGGGCGCGGACTGCGGCTGGACCCCGGGCCGCCGGTGGCGGGCTCGGACTGGCTGCTGCCCCCCGGCGACGCCGACCTCGCCACGGACCCGGCGGTCCTGCGCCGGGCCCTCGGGGAGGCGGCACGGGTGATCGAGGCGGCGGACGGGTGCTGCTGAGCAGGCGGGCCGGCCGGCCCCGGCCGCCGCTGCCGTGCTCCCCCGTGGCACCTGCGAAAATGGAGGAATGGGCAGGACCAGGAACACCCGGCGCAGGTCGGCCGCCGCCGTCGAGGAACCGGTCGACGGCGGGCTCGCGCGGCTCGTCCCCGACCCCGATCGCGCGCGGGCCTGGACGCTGCTGATCGACGGGGCGCCCCAGTCGCACGTCGACCTGGACGACCCGGCGTACCTCTCCTTCGAGTACCAGCGCCGCCTCGGCCATGTCGTCGACCTGGCCGCCCCGCCCGGCAGGCCCGTGCACGCCGTGCACCTCGGCGGCGGCGCGTTCACCCTCGCGAGGTATGTCGCCGCGACCCGGCCCCGTTCCACCCAGCAGGTCGTGGAGCGCGACGCGAGCCTGGTCCGGCTGGTCCGCCGCGAACTGCCGCTGGACGCGAACGCGCGCGTCCGGGTGCGCGCGGTGGACGCCCGGGAGGGCCTGGCCAAGGTGCCGGACGGCTGGGCCGACCTCGTCGTCGCCGACGTGTTCAGCGGCGCCCGCACCCCCGCCCACCTCACCTCCACCGAGTTCCTCGACGAGGTCCGCCGCGCACTGAAGCCCACCGGCGTCTACACCGCCAACCTCGCCGACGGCCCGCCGCTCGCCCATCTGCGCGGCCAGATCGCCACCGCCGCCGCCCGGTTCGGCGAACTCGCGCTGATCGCCGACGCGGCCGTACTGCGCGGCAGGCGCTTCGGCAACGCCGTCCTGGTCGCCGCCGACGTCCCGCTGCCGTTCGCCGAACTCACCCGCCGCGCCGCCTCCGACCCGCACCCCGCCCGGGTCGAGCACGGCCGTGCGCTCACCGACTTCACCGGCGGCGCGGTGCCCGTGACGGACGCGGCCGCGGTGGCGTCCCCCGCCCCGCCGCCGTCGGTGTTCCGCTAGACCGGACGCCCCGCCGCCGTCGGTGTTCCGCATGGCGGCTCGGCTCGGCCCCGCCGCCGGTCTTCCGCAGGCCGGGCCCCCCGCCGTCTCCGGCCCTTCCGTTGCGCTGGACCGCCCCCGCCCCCGCCCCCGCACTCGCCTCCGTCCCCGTCGGTCTCGGCCGGGCCGGACCACGTCGCCGCCGTCGGTGTTCCGCTGAACCGGACCGGCCCGGACCGGCTCCGGTCTCAGTAGGTGCCGACCTCGACCCGGGGCGGCCCGTCGTGCCAGGTGCAGAACACCGACACCCGGTCCGCGCCCCGGCCGAACTCCACCCGGATCCAGCTCGCGGTCTTCCACACCTGCATCGACCAGCCCGTCCCCGGGGTCGCCGAGACGAGCGTGGCGTCGGCCGGGCCGAGGTCGAACACCGCCCGGCCGCCGTCGGTGGCGTAGGACCGGACCCGGCCGGACGCGGTCGCGGGGGCGGTGGGGGACGCCGTCCGGGACGGGGCCGGGGTGCGCGCGGGCGTGTGCGCCGGGGCAGGCCGGTCCGGCTCCTTCGATGACGGTGACGATGACGGCGACGGCGAGGGCGACGGCGGGTCCGGGGACGCGGCGGGCTCCGGGGGCGGGGGAGTCACGTCCCGGGCCGACGCGCCGGCCGCCGGCAGGGGCAGGGCGCGCGGCGGCTCGTACGCCGTCCCGGCCAGCACCGTGTGCACGCCCCACCAGGACAGCGTGACCGCCGCTCCCGTCGCGAGCAGCCAGGCCAGCACGTGTACGAGTCCTCTGCGCATCGGCGCCATACTGCCTCACCGGTCACATCGGGCACACCGGTCACGGAAGGTTGTCCACAGACGCCGGGTTGTCCACAGGCCCCGGCCGGGTCCGGCCGCATGGCGTACGGTGCGGCGCATGGCAAGTGTGCTCGTGGTCGAGGACGACCAGTTCGTCCGCTCGGCGCTCATCCGGCAGTTGACCGACGCCGCCCACACGGTGCGCAGCGTCGGCACGGCTCTGGAGGCGCTGCGCGAGGTCGCCCATTTCCGCTTCGACGTCGTGGTCCTGGACCTCGGACTGCCCGACCTGGACGGCTCCGAGGCCCTGAAGATGCTCCGGGGCGTCACCGACGTGCCGGTCATCATCGCCACCGCCCGGGACGACGAGACCGAGATCGTCCGGCTGCTCAACGCCGGGGCGGACGACTATCTGACCAAGCCGTTCTCCGTCGAGCACCTGTGCGCCCGGATGGCGGCCGTGCTGCGCCGGGCCCGGGCCGGCGGCGCGGAGGCGCCGCCGGCGCCGGTGTTCCGCGTCGGCGGCCTGACCGTCGACCCGCTGCGCCGCCAGGCCGAACTGGACGGCGCCCGGCTCGACCTCACCCGCCGCGAGTTCGACCTGCTGGCCTTCCTCGCCGCCCGGCCCGGGGTGGTCGTCCCGCGCCGGGAACTCCTCGCCCAGGTCTGGCGGCAGTCCTACGGCGACGACCAGACCATCGACGTCCATCTGTCCTGGCTGCGCCGCAAGCTGGGCGAGACGGCCGCCCGCCCCCGCTATCTGCACACCCTGCGGGGCGTCGGCGTGAAACTCGAACCCCCGGCGCCCGCGCACCCCGTGTCCCCACCGGCCGGGTACGCGCCCCTCGCCCCCGCGGCCCCCGCACCCGCCCCCGCCGACCCCCTCGTGCCCCGTCCCCCCTCGGGAGGCGGGCCGCGATGAGGTGGGCCCTGGTCAAGGTCTGTCTCGCGGTGACCACGATGGTCGTCGTCGCCTTCGCCGTCCCGCTCGGCCTGGTCGTCAAGGAGATGGCCCGCGACCGCGCCTTCTCCAACGCCGAGCGGGAGGCCGCCGCGGTCGCGCCCGCGCTGTCCATCACCACCGACCGGGACCTCCTGGAGCGGGTGGTGGCCTCGGCGGGCGCCGGCTCCCGGATGGCCGTCCACCTGCCCGCCGACGGTGGCCGGCCCGCGCTGGACCTGGGCCGGCGACGCGCCGCCGCCCGGGACGTCCGGGCCGTGCGCGAACTCGGCCGCGCCTCCACCACCGCCGTGCCCGGCGGCTCCACCCTGCTCCAGCCGGTCGCCCTCGGCTCGGGCGCGATCGCGGTGGTCGAGGTGTACGTCCCCGAGGCCGAGATGACCAACGGCGTCGGCACGGCCTGGGCGGTGCTCGCCGCCGTCGGCCTCGCGCTGACCGCCGGCTCGGTCGCCGTCGCCGACCGGCTCGGCGTGCGCATGGTGCGCCCCGCGCGCCGGCTGGTGCAGGGCGCGCGCGAGCTGGGCGAGGGCGGGCTCGGCGCCCGGGTGCCGGAGGACGGGCCGACCGAACTGCGGCTGGCGGCCAGCGCGTTCAACGCCATGGCCGACCAGGTCGTCCGGCTCCTCGCCAACGAGCGCGAGCTGGCGGCCGACCTCTCGCACCGGCTGCGCACCCCGCTCACCGTGCTCCGGCTGAACGCGGCCTCCCTCGGCGGCGGACCGGCCGCCGAGCAGACCCGGGCCGCCGTCGCCCAACTGGAGCGCGAGGTCGACACCATCATCCGCACCGCCCGGGAGGCCAAGCCGCAGACGGCCGCCGCCGGGCCCGGCACCGGCTGCGACGCGGCCGAAGTGGTGCGCGAACGCATGGAGTTCTGGTCCGCGCTGGCCGAGGACGAGGGCCGCGCGTGGCGGGTGGCCGGGGCGGACCGGCCGGTGCGCCTGCCCGTGGCCCGCGCCGACCTGGCCGCCGCCCTCGACGCCCTGCTCGGCAATGTCTTCCGGCACACCGCCGAGGGCACCGCCTTCGCCCTCGACGTGCACCAGGGCGAGGACGCGGTGATCGTGCTCGTCTCGGACGCGGGCCCCGGCATACCCGACCCGGAGGCGGCGATGGCCCGCGGCCGGGGTTCCGGGCACACCGGCTCCACCGGGCTCGGCCTGGACATCGTGCGCCGGCTCGCCGAGTCCACCGGCGGCGACGTACGCATCGGCGCCTCGGTGCTGGGCGGCACGGAGGTGCGGATCCGGTTCCAGCGGGCCGGGCGGGGGCCGGCGGGCCGAAGACCGAGGGGCGCCGTGCGCAGACGCCGGCCGGGCGGAAGGACCGTCGCCTTTAACCGCCCCCGATCCCTTCCTTAAGCGAACCCTAAGGTCCGCGCCGGAAGCCCCGAACAAGTGGTATGTCCCTTTCCGGATCGCTAGCGTGCTGCCGCACCCCCCCGTGAACAGCGAAGGCAGGCACGCCCATGAGCACGCACCGGCGCAGGATCAGTGGCAGGAACAAGGCGATAGGCGGCCTGCTGGCCGCGGCCGTGATCGGCGGCGGCGCGGTCCTGCTCACCGGTACCGCCAACGCGGCCGGGGTGAACGCCGCGTACACCAGGACCAGCGACTGGTCCACGGGCTACACCGCCCAGTACGTCGTCACCAACACCACCGGGCAGACCGAGAGGACCTGGACGCTGGAGTTCGACCTGCCCGCGGGTGCCACGCTCTCCTCGCTCTGGAACGGCGAGTCGAGCGTCAGCGGCCGGCACGTCACCGTGAAGCCGGCCGCCTGGGACACCGCCGGGCTGGGCCCGGGCAAGTCGGTGACCGTCGGCTTCGTGGTCAACGGCGGCGGCGACCCCACCGGCTGCCGCATCGACGGCGCCCAGTGCGCCGCGGACGGCGGCCCCACCCCCGAGCCGAGCGGCCGGCCCACCCAGACCACCCCGGCCCCCACCCCCACCCCCACCAGGACGGGCACGCCGACCCAGACCCCCGCGCCCACCCCCTCCCAGAGCACCGGCACCGGCACCACCGCATCCGCCGGCTTCGCCCCCTACGTCGACACCTCCCTCTACCCGGCGTTCGACCTGCTCGGCGCGGCCGACGCCACCGGGGTGAAGAACTACAACCTCGCCTTCGTCACCGACGGCGGCGGCTGCACCCCCAAGTGGGGCGGGGTCACGGACCTGACCTCGGACGCCGTGGCCGCGCAGATCGGCGCGCTGCGCGCCAAGGGCGGTGACGTCCGGGTCTCCTTCGGCGGCGCCGCCGGCTCCGAGCTGGCCACCACCTGCTCCTCCGCGGACGCGCTCGCGGCGGCGTACGGCAAGGCGGTCGACGCGTTCAAGCTGACCAAGGTGGACTTCGACGTCGAGGGCGGCGCGCTGCCGGACAAGGCGGCCAACACCCGCCGCGCCCAGGCCATCGCCAAGCTCCAGGCGGGCCACCCCGGCCTGGACGTCTCCTTCACCCTGCCGGTGATGCCCGAGGGCCTCACCCAGGACGGCGTCTCCCTCCTCGCCGACGCCAAGGCCAACGGCGTGCGGATCACCACCGTCAACATCATGGCGATGGACTACGGCGCCTCGTACAGCGGCGACATGGGCGGCTATGCCGAGCAGGCCGCGACCGCCACCCAGGCCCAGGTCAAGAGCGTGCTGGGGCTGTCCGACAGCGCCGCCTGGAAGGCCGTCGCCGTCACCCCGATGATCGGCGTCAACGACGTCTCCTCCGAGGTCTTCAAGGTCGAGGACGCCACCCAGCTGGTGGAGTTCGCCCGGTCCAGGGGCCTCGGCTGGCTGTCCATGTGGTCCGCGACCCGGGACAAGAGCTGCGCGGGCGGCCCCAAGCCCTCCGCCGACGCCGTGTGCAGCTCCATCGCCCAGGACCCCTACGCCTTCTCGAAGGCGTTCGGCGCCTACAAGTGACCCGCCCCCCACGCGGATCCCGGGCCCCGGGCCCGGACACCCGGTGCCTTCGCCGGGGATGACGAAGGGCGCGGCCCGCCCCCCACGACAGGCCGCGCCCTCCGGGCTAGACGGACGGCACCGGCGGCAGCGCCCCCGTGCGGGCCGCCTCGCCGTACCAGTGGGCGCTGGACTTCGGCGTCCGCTCCAGCGTCGAGTAGTCCACGTAGACCGCGCCGAACCGCTTGTCGTAGCCGTACGCCCACTCGAAGTTGTCCATCAGGGACCACAGGTAGTAGCCGCGCACATCGGCGCCGTCGGCCAGGGCGCGGCGCACCTCCGACAGATGGCCGTGCAGATAGGCGATGCGCTCGGGATCGTGCACCCGGCCGTCGGGGTCGGGCTTGTCGTCGTAGGCCGCGCCGTTCTCGGTGATGTACAGCGGCAGGCCCGGCGCCTCGCGCGTGTAGCGCATGATCAGGTCGTACAGGCCCGTCGGGTCGATGGTCCAGCCCATCTCCGTGCGCTCGCCCGGCGTCTGGTGGAACAGGATGTCGTCGGCGCACGGCCAGGGGGAGTGCTCGCTGGAGCCGTGGCCGTCCGGGCGGGGGCCCTTGGTCTCGCCGGACGCGGCCGAGACCAGCGCCGGCGTGTAGTAGTTCAGGCCCAGCGCGTCCAGCGGCGCGTTGATCGTGCGCAGGTCGGTGTCCAGGACGTGGCTCCAGTCCGTCACCGGGCGCGTGGCCTCCAGCAGCGACTGCGGGTACGCCCCGTGCAGCATCGGACCGTGGAAGACCCCGTTGGCCAGGTCGTCGATGCGGCGGGCGGCGGCCAGGTCGGCCGGGTCCTGGCTGAGCGGCCGCACCACCGAGGAGTTGAGGCTGATCGCGATCCGGTTGCCGGCCGGCATCGCCGCCCGCAGCGCCGACACGGCCAGCCCGTGCCCCAGGTTCAGGTGGTGGGCGGCGCGCAGGGAGGCCGCCGGGTCGGTGCGGCCGGGCGCGTGCACCCCGGAGCCGTAGCCCAGGAAGGCGCTGCACCAGGGCTCGTTGAGGGTGATCCACTGCTCCACCCGGTCGCCCAGCGCCTCACCGACCAGCCCCGCGTACTCGGCGAAGCGGAACGCGGTGTCCCGCTCCGGCCAGCCGCCCGCGTCCTCCAGCTCCTGCGGGAGGTCCCAGTGGTAGAGCGTGAGCGCCGGCTTGATGCCGTGCTCCAGCAGCTCGTCCACCAGCCGGCGGTAGAAGTCCAGGCCGCGCTGGACCGCCGGGCCCCGGCCCGTCGGCTGCACCCGGGGCCAGGACACGGAGAAGCGGTACGCGGTCAGGCCCAGCTCCGCCATCATCGCCACGTCGTCGCGGTAGCGGTGGTAGTGGTCGACCGCGATGTCCCCGGTCTCGCCGCCGGCCGTGCGGCCCGGCGTATGGCTGAAGGTGTCCCAGATCGACGGGGTGCGGCCGTCCTCCCCCACCGCCCCCTCGATCTGGTACGCCGAGGTCGCGGCGCCCCAGAGGAAGGCGGGCGGAAAGGTCTCTGTCATCGGTTCGGGCATGGAGGCTCTCCCAGGGGTCGAGTGCTTGCATTATGCATGGGAGCGCTCCCACGAGGGAAGGGGAAGCGGGCTACGGGGTGTCGGGGAGGGGGGCGTGCGGTGGCGTTGCCGGGGCGCGCGGGGTGAAGACCTCCGTCAGGCCGACTCCCGCACCACCAGCTCGGTGGGGAGCACCACCCCGCGCCGGCACGTGCCCTGCTGGGCGATCTCCTCCAGCAGGAGGGCCGCCATCGTGCGGCCCATCTCCGCCAGCGGCTGGCGGACGCTGGTCAGCGGCGGATCGATGTGCCGGGCCACGATGGAGTCGTCGAAGCCGACCAGTGCCACGTCCCCGGGGATCCGGCGGCCCGCCGCGCGCAGTTCCTGCACCGCGCCCGAGGCCATCACGTCCGAGGCGGCGAACACGGCGTCGAGATCCGGGCGCCGGCGCAGCAGTTCCCGCATGGCCGCGCGTCCGCCCTGCTCGGTGAAGTCGCCGGCCGCGACCAGCTCCGGTGCGACGGCGACCCCGGCGTCCCGCAGCGCGTCCCGGTAGCCGTCGAGCCGGGCCCGCGCCGCGTCCATGTCCAGCGGGCCGGTGATGGTGGCGACGGTCCGCCGGCCGCCCCGGAGCAGGTGCCGCACGGCGAGCCGGGCGCCGCCCCGGTTGTCCGAGCGGACGTGGCCGAGCCGCTCCGTCTCGCCCCGGCGCCCGGCCAGCACGGTCGGCACGGCCAGTTCCGCGAGCCGGTCGGGCAGGGTGTCCTCGGCGTGCACCGCCATCAGCAGCACCCCGTCCACCCGTTGCGCGGCCAGGTAGCCGGCCAGCCGGCCGTACTCGGTCTCGTCGCTCGTGAGGACCAGCAGCAACTGCATGCCCGCGCTGGAGAGTCCGGCGGACACGCCGAGGATGATCTCCGAGAAGTACGGCTCGGCGAAGAGCCGGCTCTCGGCGTCGGGCACGACCAGCGCGACCGAGTCCGTGCGGCGGGTGGCCAGGGAGCGGGCGGCGCGGTTGGGGACGTAGCCGAGTTCCGCGATCGCCCGCTCGACGGCCGCCCGGGAGTGGTCGCTGACCTTGGGGGAGCCGTTGATGACCCGGGAGACCGTGCCGCGCCCGACGCCGGCCCGGGCGGCCACGGCGTTCAGGGTCGGTCGCCGGACGCCCGCCGTCCGGTACGGCTGCGGCTGTTCGGCAGAACTCATCGTTCACCTTCCGGCGGTCCGGGTGCGGGGCGCTTCATTCTGGCCCAGGAATTCCGGCGACCGCCCCACAGCGGCGGGCGGATGTCCGGAAGGGGGGATTGACCCGCCGGTGACCTGGATCGACGCTGGACCGGACAGCCGGACGACGGGCCGGTCGCGCCGACCGGGGCGACACGTTCCCGTGACGTGCTGAACACGCTTGCGCAACAACGCCGTCTTCAAGTCTTGACACCCGGCCCGGCACCAACGAGTCTTCCGGCATGCCGCGTGGGAGCGGTCCCACGGGGTGACCGGGGCTCTCTTCCGTGCGGACAAAACCACCCATGGCCTTTCCCTCTAACCTGCATGGCACACCGTTGACCAGCACCTTTCCACCGCACACCGTGTGCTGTTGGCTAGCCGCTGCTCACACCGAGAGGGCAGGTCCGGACCGCCCGGCCCGGCGGTCCGAATCCTGAGGTCCCGTTCCCCACTGGAACAAGGAGTAGTGGAATGCGCATCACCCGTACCGGCGGTGGTCACGGCCGCAGAGCAGCGGTCGTGGCCACGACGGCCCTGACCGCCTCCGCCCTGCTGCTGACCGGTTGCAGCAGCGACGACGGTGAGTCGGGGGGCACGGACGCCAACGGCAACATCACCCTCACGCTGGCCGACTACGGGCAGTTCGGCTACAAGGAAGCCAAGCTGTTCGAGAAGTACCACGAGCTGCACCCGAACATCACGGTCAAGGAAGAGACCACCGCCAGCGAGCAGGACTACTACCCGAAGCTCCTTCAGCAGCTGAACACGGGCAGCGGCCTGGCGGACGTCACCGGCATCGAGGTCGGCCGCATCAAGGAGGTCGTGGACACCCAGGCCGCCAAGTTCACCGACCTCGGCAAGACGATCAACGTCGCCGACTGGGTGTCCTGGAAGGCGAAGCAGGCCACCGCCAAGGACGGCACGGTGATCGGCGCCGGCACCGACATCGGCCCGATGTCCCTGTGCTACCGCAAGGACCTCTTCGAGAAGGCGGGCCTGCCCACCGACCGCGAGGCCGTCGCCAAGGCCGTGGCCGGCGGCTGGGAGGACTACCTCAAGCTCGGCGAGCAGTACAAGAAGAAGGCGCCGTCCGGCACGTACTTCATGGACTCCGCCTCCGCGATGTACAACGCGGTCGTCTCCTCCTCCAACCAGCAGTACTACGACGCCGACGGCGAGGCGGTCTACAAGGACAGCCCGTCCGTCCAGCAGGGCTGGAACCTGGCCGCGGAGGCCGCCGACAAGAAGCTGTCCCAGGGCCTGCCGCAGTTCACCGACGCCTGGACCGCCGCGCTGCGCAAGGGCAGCGTGGCCACCGTGGCCTGCCCCGCCTGGATGGCGGCCCAGATCTCCGTCAACTCCGGCGACACCTACAAGGGCAAGTGGGACATCTCCCGCGCGCCCGGCTCCACGGCGGCCAACTGGGGCGGTTCCTTCCTGACCGTTCCCAAGAGCGGCAAGCACGTCAAGGAGGCCACCGAGCTGGTCAAGTGGCTGACCGCCCCGGAGCAGCAGGCCGCGGTGTTCAAGGCCATCGGTGTCTTCCCGTCCAACCAGAAGGCGTACGACCTGCCCGACGTGAAGAACGCCAAGCTCCCGTACTTCAGCGACGCCCCCATCGGCCAGATCTACGCCGAGGAGGCCAAGACCATCCCCGAGGCCGTGCTCGGCCCGAAGGACGGCGTGATCAAGGACACGATCTCCACCCAGATCAACAACATGGAGCAGCGGGGCACCAAGCCCGACGACGCCTGGAAGGCCGCGACCGAGACGCTGGACAAGGCGCTCGGCTGACCGGCCCGGGGGGGGGGGGGGGGGGGGGGGGGGGGGGGGGGGGGGGGGGGAGAGGGGGGGGGGGGGGGGCCCCGCCCACACACACAACGAA
>NZ_JBVJOT010000009.1:51942-93760 GCF_055583025.1 Streptomyces sp. NPDC104831 | reverse complement strand
AAGCGGGGGCTGAGGGGCAGGAACTGCATCGCCCCCCCCCACCGCCCCCCCCCCCCCCCCCCCCCCCCCCCCCCCCCCCCCCCCCCCCCCCCCCCCCCCCCCCCGCCCGCACGGGCTCCCCGCCCCCCGCCGCCGGACAGCGCAGACCGGTGCGCGGCACGGGGACCGAAGGCCCGGGCGGGTGAGCGCCCGACGACGTGGAGCGGTGCCCGGCACAGGGCGCCGCCGCGCCGTCACCGGCGGGGACCGGCGGCCGACGGCCGGGCTCCGCCCCACACGCACGTCAGGCCGCGGCACGGGTCGTCCGCCACCGTACCGATCCGCGCGGGGAGCGGCGGACCGGCCCCTCATCCGCCCCCACCGGCCGAAACCTCCAGGGAAGGACTCCCTCCGTGGCAACGACAACCCCCGCCCGGGGTGCCTACACCCCGCCGCCCGGCGGCTCCGGCGCAGCGTCCAAAGGACGCGGCACATGGCGCAGCCGGCTGTGGCGCTTCGACGACAAGGCGTCGCCGTACGCCTACATCGCCCCCTTCTTCCTGATCTTCGGCGCCTTCGGGCTCTACCCGCTGCTCTACACCGGCTGGATCTCCCTGCACCGGGTGGAGATGACGGGACTCGACCAGTCCGAGTGGGTCGGCCTGGACAACTTCGCCAGGATCCTCCAGGACTCCGAGTTCTGGACGGCCGTCTCCAACACCTTCGTCATCGGTGTCGTCTCCACCGTTCCGCAGCTGCTGGTGGCCCTCGGCCTGGCCCACCTGCTCAACTACAAGCTGCGCGCCAGCACCTTCTGGCGGACCGTCATCCTCACCCCGTACGCCACCTCGGTCGCCACGGCCGCCCTGGTCTTCGCGCTGGTCTTCCGCGCCGACGGCGGCATCCTCAACTGGGTGCTGCACTTCTTCGGCGCCGGCAACGTCAACTGGGGCAACGGGACCTGGACGTCCAAGATCGCCATCTCGGTCATCGTGATCTGGCGGTGGACCGGCTACAACGCCCTCATCTACCTGGCCGCCATGCAGGCCGTGCCCACCGATCTGTACGAGGCCGCGTCCATCGACGGGGCGTCGCGCTGGCAGCAGTTCCGCAAGGTGACCATCCCCTCGCTGCGGCCGACGATCCTGTTCACCATCGTCATCTCGACCATCGGCTCGATGCAGTTGTTCGGCGAGCCGCTGCTGCTCCAGGGCGGCACCCTCGGCTCGATCGGCGGCAGCGAGCACCAGTACGAGACGCTCAGCATCTACCTGTTCAACTACGGCTGGAAGCTCGGTCATCTGGGACCGGCGGCGGCCGTGGCCTGGGCCATGCTCGTCCTGCTGCTGCTGATCGCCCTGATCAACTGGATCGTCGGCCGGTTCGTGCGCAAGAACGCGGCCTGACGGGAGCGACATCGATGACCACGACCAGTCCCACCAAGACCTCGCCGGACCTCGTCCCGGCACCGACTCCCCCCGCCCCCGGCAAGGGTCCGGGCCGCCTGCGCCTGGGCGCCGGCCAGCAGTTGCGGGGCGGCCCGTTCACCTACGCCGCCCTGATCGTCGTCGGCCTCGGCTCGATCTTCCCGCTGTACTGGACGCTGGTGGCCGCCTCGCACGACCAGCAGCGGGTCCTGGACAGCCCCCCGCCGCTGGTGCCCGGCGGCCGGCTGTGGAGCAACCTCCAGGCGGCCTGGGACCAGGCGAACCTGGGCAAGGCCATCGTCAACAGCGTGATCGTGGCCGGCAGCATCACCGTCGCCACCCTGTTCTTCTGCACCCTGGCCGGGTACGCCTTCGCCAAGATGCGCTTCCGGGGCCGCAACGTGCTGATGACCGCGGTCATCGCCACGCTGACGATCCCGCCCCAGCTCAGCGTCGTCCCGCTGTTCATGATGATGTCGGACATCGGGTGGGGCGGAAAGCTGGAGTCGGTGATCTTCCCGACCCTGGTCGGCGCCTTCGGCGTCTTCTTCATGCGCCAGTACCTCCTCGAGGCGCTGCCGTACGAGCTGATCGAGGCGGCCAAGGTGGACGGGGCGAGCAACATCCGCATCGTGTGGAGCGTGGTGCTGCCCGTGGCCCGGCCCGCGATGATGGTGCTGGGCATGCTCACCTTCGTCCAGGCCTGGAACGACTTCTTCTGGCCCTTCCTCGCGCTGAACCAGCAGAACCCCACCATCCAGGTGGCGCTCGGCCAGCTCAGCGCCTCCTACACGCCCGACCAGAGCATCGTCATGGCCGGTGCGCTGATCAGCACCCTGCCGCTGCTGCTGGTCTTCGTGATCTTCGGCAAGCAGATCGTCGGGGGGATCATGGCGGGCGCGGTCAAGGGCTGACCGCCCCCGCCGCCGGGCCGGCCCCCGCCGCGGGGCCGGCGCGCCACCGGACCGGCCCGCCGCACCGGTCCCCGCCCCGCGGCCGGCGCGCGCCCCGCCCGCCGGCCCCGCCCCCGTCTCCGTCCCGCGTCCCACCGCCGGCGCGCTCCGCCCGCCGGCCCACCCCTCGTGCCCGGTCCGGTACGGCCCACCTCATCCATCCGCCCCGCAGCGGGCCGTACCGGACCGGGCACCCCCGGCCCCCCGGGGCCGCGGGCCAACGACCACGGACCGGGCTCTGCCCGCCTCCCTCTCCCGCACGGCCGGACCGCAGTCCGCCCTCCGTTTCCTCTTCGCTTTGGGAGCGCTCTCACCATGACCGCCGTACGCCCCGAGACCACCGTCCAGCCGGCCTCGGACACCTCCTTCCCGACCGGCTTCGTCTGGGGTGCCGCCACCGCCGCCTACCAGGTGGAGGGCGCCGCCACCGAGGACGGCCGCACCCCCTCCATCTGGGACACCTTCAGCCACACCCCCGGCAAGATCCGCAACGGCGACACCGGTGACATCGCCGCCGACCACTACCACCGCTACCGCGACGACGTCGCGCTGATGAAGGACCTCGGCCTCAAGGCCTACCGGTTCTCCATCTCCTGGCCCCGGGTGCAGCCCACCGGGCGGGGCCCGGCCGTCGAGCGCGGCCTGGACTTCTACCGCCGCCTGACCGACACCCTGCTGGAGGCGGGGATCACCCCGGTCGCCACCCTCTACCACTGGGACCTGCCGCAGGAGCTGGAGGACGCGGGCGGCTGGCCGCACCGCGACACCGCCCACCGGTTCGCCGACTACGCCGCCCTCGCCGCCCGCGCCCTGGGCGACCGGGTCGGGCTGTGGACCACCCTGAACGAGCCCTGGTGCTCGGCGTTCCTCGGCTACGGCTCCGGCGTGCACGCCCCGGGCCGGACCGACCCGGCCGCCACCCTGCGCGCCGCCCACCACCTGAACCTGGCCCACGGCGAGGCCGTCGGCGCCCTGCGCACCAACCTGCCCGCCTCGGCGCAGGTCTCCATCACCCTGAACCTGCACCAGGTGCGCCCGCTCACCGACAGCCCCGAGGACGCCGAGGCCGCGCGCCGCATCGACGCGGTCGGCAACCGGATCTTCACCGGCCCGCTGCTCGACGGCGCCTACCCCGAGGACCTGCTGCGCGACACCGCGCACCTGGTCGACTGGGAGGACCTGGTGCGCGCCGGGGACCTGGCGGAGATCTCCCGCCCCCTCGACGTGCTCGGCGTCAACTACTACGCGCCGACCGTGGTCTCGCTGCCCGCCGAGGGCGCCGCCAGCACCCGCAACGACGGCCACGGCGCGAGCGACCACTCCCCGTGGACCGGCTCCGAGCAGGTCGCCTTCCACCTCGCCAACGACGACCTGACCGCCATGAACTGGGCCATCGACGCCAGTGGGCTGCACACCCTGCTGACCGGGCTGTCCGCCGCGCACCCCGGGCTGCCGCTGATGGTCACCGAGAACGGCGCCGCCTTCGACGACTACGTCTCCCCCGAGGGACGGGTCGAGGACCCGCAGCGCATCGCCTACCTCCACTCCCACCTGGACGCCGTCCGCCGGGCCATCGCCGACGGGGCCGACGTGCGCGGCTACTTTCTGTGGTCCCTGCTGGACAACTTCGAGTGGTCCTACGGCTATTCGAAGCGTTTCGGCGCCGTCTACGTCGACTACGCCACCCAGCGCCGCATCCCCAAGGCCAGCGCCCGCTGGTACGCCGAGGTGATCCGGAACAACGCCCTGCCCGCCTGACGGCCGTGCCGCGGCGGGTCCGGCCCCGGCCCCCGGCCGGGTCCGCCGCGGCCCGCGGAATCGAAGGCGCCGCCGTCACGCTGTTACATTCCTGGCCTGACGGCGGTGAACGGAAGGCGGCGACCATGGCAGGCAACGGTGTGAGGGGCCGGGGCGGCCGGCGGCCCACCCTGGAGGAGGTCGCCGCGCGGGCCGGGGTCGGGCGGGGCACGGTCTCCCGGGTGATCAACGGCTCGCCCCGGGTCAGCGACGCCACCCGCGCCGCGGTCGAGGCGGCCGTCGCGGAACTGGGCTACGTCCCCAACACCGCCGCCCGCGCCCTCGCCGCCAACCGCACCGACGCCATCGCGCTGGTCGTCCCCGAGCCGGAGACCCGGTTCTTCGCCGAGCCCTACTTCTCCGACATGCTGCGCGGGGTCGGCGCGGAACTGTCCGACACCGAGATGCAGTTGCTGCTGATCTTCGCGGGCAGCGACCGGGAGCGGCAGCGGCTGGCCCAGTACCTGGCGGCGCACCGGGTCGACGGCGTGCTGCTGGTCTCCGTGCACGCCGACGACCCGCTGCCCGACCTGCTGGCCGAGCTGGAGATCCCGGCCGTGATCAGCGGCCCGCGCTCGGCGGCCGAATCGCTCACCTCGGTGGACTCCGACAACTACGGCGGCGCCCGCGCGGCCGTGGAACACCTGCTGTCCCGGGGCCGCCGCCGGATCGCGCACATCACCGGCGCGCTGGACGTCTACGGCGCCCAGCGCCGCGCCGACGGCTACCGCGACGCCCTCGCCGACGCGGGCCACCCGGCGGACGAACTCCTCATCGAGCCGGGCGACTTCACCGAGGAGGGCGGCCGGCGCGCGATGACCACCCTGCTGGGCCGCCACCCCGACCTGGACGCGGTCTTCGCGGGCTCGGACGTGATGGCGGCCGGCGCCCGCCAGGTGCTGCGCGAGGCGGGCCGCCGGATCCCCGAGGACGTGGCGCTGGTCGGCTACGACGACTCGGCCATCGCCCGCCACATGGACCCGCCGCTCACCAGTGTCCGCCAGCCCATCGAGGAGATGGGCCGCTCGATGATCGACCTGCTCCTCACGGAGATCGCCGGCCGGGGCCCGGCCGCGGCGCGGGAGACGGCCCCCCGCCGGGCGGTGCTGCCGGTGCAGCTGGTGGTCCGGGCGTCGTCGTGACGCACTCCACCGCCGGGGCCCGTGCGGGCCCCGGCGGTGGAGGAAGCGGAGGAGGGGAAAACGAATCAGCCGGTGACTCCGTCTTCCGACGGAGTCACCGGCTGATCACTCGGGGTGAGTGACGGGACTCGAACCCGCGGCATCCTGGACCACAACCAGGTGCTCTACCAGCTGAGCTACACCCACCATGACCGGCAGTGGAACTTGTCGTTTCCCCGACCGGCCGAGAAGAAGTCTACAGGGTTCTCAGGGGTGCTCGCGCACACGTTTTCGCGCGGGCGGTCACGGGGCGGCTACGGCGCGGGGACGACGTGCCGGGCGGCGATCGCCTTCGCGGTCTCGGAGTCCGGGCCGGGCTGGGGCACGAAGACGGCCTCGCGGTAGTAGCGCAGCTCGGCGATCGACTCGCGGATGTCGGCGAGGGCCCGGTGGTTGCCGTTCTTCTCGGGGCTGTTGAAGTACGCCCGCGGGTACCAGCGGCGGGCCAGCTCCTTGATCGAGGAGACGTCGACGATCCGGTAGTGGAGGTAGTCCTCCAGGGTCGGCATGTCCCGCAGCAGGAAGCCGCGGTCGGTGCCGACGGAGTTGCCGCACAGCGGGGCCTTGCCGGGTTCCTTCACGTGCTCGCGTACGTACGCCAGGACCTGCTCCTCGGCGTCCCGGAGGGTCGTGCCGCGCTCCAGCTCCGCGAGCAGCCCGGACGCGGTGTGCATCTGGCGCACCACCTCCGGCATCGTCTCCAGCGCCCGGGCCGGCGGGCGGATGACGATGTCCACCCCCTCGCCGAGTACGTTCAGCTCGGAGTCGGTGACGAGGGCGGCCACCTCGATGAGCGCGTCGTCGGACAGCGAGAGGCCGGTCATCTCGCAGTCGATCCACACCATGCGATCGTTCATGCGACCACCCTAAAGCGCACCTGAGCTTTTGGGTGCCCCCGTGCCCCGCGGGAAGGGCCGTCGTCGCGGTTGCGGAGCCGGGCGAGGAGCCGGGAAGGGGGCGGGAGGTGCCCGCCCCCTTCCGGTGCGCTCAGTTACCGCTGCGCGGGCCCGGCAGCAGGCCCACCGCGCCGGCCGGGGCGCGGCGGCTCTGGAGCGGGACCCCGCCGTCGCGGTGCTCGTGGAGCAGCGCGGGGGCGGGACCGCTCACCGGGCCCGGGCCGGACAGGCCCGCGGGAGCGCCCTGCGGGCCGGACACCGGCACCGCCTGCTCCGGCTCGCCCGGCTTGTCGCCCTGCGGCCGGCGGGCCCGGTAGGCGGCCCGGTAGGCGGCGGGGGAGGAGCCGAGCTGGCGGCGGAAGTGGCCGCGCAGGGCCACCGGGGAGCGGAAGCCGCAGCGGCCCGCCACCTCGTCCACCGAGTAGTCCGACGTCTCCAGCAGCCGCTGCGCCTGGAGCACCCGCTGCGTGATCAGCCACTGCAGCGGCGCGCTCCCGGTGAGCGAGCGGAACCGGCGGTCGAACGTGCGGCGGCTCATGTAGGCGCGTGCCGCCAGCGTCTCCACGTCGAACTGCTCGTGGAGGTGTTCCAGCGCCCAGGCGACGACCTCGGCGAGCGGGTCGGCGCCGATCTCCTCGGGTAAAGACCGGTCGAGGTAGCGCTCCTGCCCGCCCGACCGGCGCGGCGGGACCACCAGGCGCCGGGCGAGCGCGCCGGCCGCCTCGTTGCCGTGGTCCGTCCGCACGATGTGGAGGCAGAGGTCGATCCCGGCCGCCGTGCCCGCCGACGTCAGCACGTCGCCGTCGTCGACGAACAGCTCCCGCGGATCGACGTGCACCGACGGATAGCGCTTGGCCAGCGTCGGCGCGTACATCCAGTGGGTGGTCGCCGGGCGGCCGTCCAGCAGTCCGGCCGCCGCGAGCACGAAGGCGCCGGTGCACAGCCCGACGATGCGGGCGCCCTCCTCGTGTGCCCGGCGCAGCGCGTCGAGTGCTTCCTCCGGCGGCGGCGAGGTGATCGACCGCCAGGCCGGCACGACGACCGTCCCGGCGCGGGAGATCGCCTCCAGCCCGTGCGGCGCCGTGAGTTCCAGGCCCCCCGTGGTCCGCAGGGGGCCCTCCTCGCCCGCGCACACCAACAGGCGGTAGCGCGGTACGCCGGCGTCCTGGCGGTCGATGCCGAACACCGACAGCGGAATGGAACTCTCGAAGATGGGGCCGCCGCTGAACAGCAGCACCGCGACGATCTCCTTACGGCGACGCCCGGACAGCTTCCGGGCTGCGGCATCCTGTGCGGCAGTGGAGTCGTGGCTCATACTGCTAAGCCCCCCTCGGTGGTCGCGGCTCCTCGGTTGTGTCGCTCCTGCACGTTTCCCCTCGGTCCTGCACGAGTCCCCCGCCGTAAAGACAGTCAAGATCGAATTTACTGGCTCCCGCGATCACGCGGTGACCAAGTTCGACACGCCGGACATTGTCGACATGACAACTTGGCGTGAAGCATTCGATCACGAAGCGTTGCACTCACGAGGCGTGCAGGGAAGTGCGCCTTGTCGCAGTGGCCAAACCGCATAGGGTGCACGCCGGCCTGCGGACCCTTTCCTTGCAGGTGGAACGGGGATTGGAGGGTGGGTCGGAGCCCTCTTGGCCGATAACCAGAAGTTGGCTGAAAAGCAGCGTCCCGAGGCGCGAAAACAGGTCAGTCGACCGGTGTCTGACCCCGCGTGCGGCGCCCGCCCCTTTGCGTGGCGCAACGCGCGGCACACCGCTCGGACCGGCGCAGCAGCACCCGGCAGGCGGCCGTGACGGCGGTGAGGCCGAGGGCCGTGCCGGCGGCGCCGGCCAGCGAGGTGCCGTACCAGAGCAGGACGACCGGTACGAGCACGCAGCTGAAGGCCGCCCACCGGATCAGCTCGCCGACCGCGTCCGGCGCGGGGCGGGGGTCGCTGCTGGATCGGGGACCGGGCATCTCGTACTCCCTGTGGCGGTGGCTCACCCGGGTTCAACGCGCGTTCGACCGGCCGGTCACCGACCGTACACCTGTGAACGCCGTGCAAACCGCCTGTACGGGGCAGCAACCATTGCGTTACGGGCGAGGCTCGTGCATGCTCCGGTGAACCCCTACGGATGTCGGGGGACCGCTCACGGAGCGTGCGCGGGATCTGGGCTCAGGAGGAGTGCCGCCGTACCCTTGGGGGTATGGGCTTGGGAAGATGTTTCCCGGACACAGCTCCGCCGCACACTGTCGTCGCTTCCCATAAAGGATCACAACGCCGAGACAGCCATGGCCGGTCACGAATTCTTCGAACCCGCGGACCGCAAGCGGCCGGTCGCCGACCCCACGGCGGCCGATCCCCTGGCGGCGGACTCACGTCCCTCCTGCGACCCCGCCTTCCGACACGGAGTCGTCGTCGGCTTCGACGGCTCCACCTCCAGTGAGCGCGCCCTCGCCTACGCGATCGGCATGGCCCACCGCTCCCACTCCGGCCTGATCATCGTGCACGTCGCCAACCGGCTGCCCACGACCGTGTGGGCCGGCTGCGAACCGCCCGTCTTCGTCGACGTGCCCGACCACCGCACCGAGGTCCTGGGGCTCGAACTGGCCTGCGCGGACTATCTGGCCGAGGTGCCCTGGATCCTGGTCGAGCGGGGCGGGGACATCTGCCACGAACTCGAAGAGGTGGGGCGGGAGTACGAGGCCGACGCGATCGTCGTCGGCTCCACCCACGGCCTCGTCGGCCGGATCTTCGGCTCCGTCGCCGGACGGCTCGCCAAGCGGGCGCGGCGGCCCGTGATCGTCATCCCCTAGGGCGGGGCGTCCCCTCAACTCCCTTGAAGCGCAAGCGGCCTACTGGCGCGTAGCAGGTGTCCGTGCCCCGGCGGAGGGCATATACCGGGCATCGCACCACCGCACCTGCACGAAGGGAGCCCGCCGTGGACAACGACGTCTCCGCGGGAAACGTGAGCACCGCCGTGGCCGGCCGGCTGGCCCTCGCCCTCACCCTCTTGGCGTTCGGGCTCGGCACCACCGGGGTCATCCACGGCGTGGGCGCCTCCGACACCGCGACCGTCGCCCACTACGTGGGCGGGGTGACCCTCTTCCTCGTCGGCCTGCTGGCCCTGCACGACGGCGCCGCGGCCTCCGGCGCGGGATATGTCGCCCTGGGCGCCCTGTGGTTCGCCTGGGCCGTGTCGGACCGCGGTCCGGCCAACGCGGCCGGTCTCTTCCTGGTGCTGTTCGCCCTGGTCGCCCTCACCCTGACCCTCACCGGGCGGGACGGCCTCGGCCGGCTGCTGTACGGCCTGCTGTTCCTGGCCATGCTGGTGCTGGCCGTCGCCGCCTTCGCCGGCAGCCCCCTCCTCGCGAGGGCCGGGGGATGGGTGGCCGTGGCCTCGGGGGCGGTGGCCTGGTACGCGGCGACGGCGGCGCTCGCGCACTGGCCGACGGTGGTGTCCCGGCGTGCCGCGGGCCGGCGGGTGACGGCCACCGGCTGACAGCGAGCGGCATGAGAAGGACCCCCGCGTGGAGGTGGCACACGCGGGGGTCCGTTCTGCTCTCGCGCCTACTCGACCGTGACCGACTTGGCGAGGTTCCTCGGCTTGTCGATGTCCCGTCCGAGCGCCTTCGCCGTGTGGTAGGCGAGGAGCTGGAGGGGGATGCCCATCAGGATCGGGTCCAGTTCGTCCTCGTTCTTCGGGACGATGATCGTCTGGTCCGCCTTCTCCTGGTGCCGGTGGGCCACCGCGAGGATCTTGCCCTCGCGGGCCTTGATCTCCTCCAGGGCCGCGCGGTTCTTCTCCAGCAGGTCGTCGTCGGGGACGATCGCGACCGTGGGCAGGGCCGGCTCGATCAGGGCCAGCGGACCGTGCTTCAGCTCGGAGGCGGGGTAGGCCTCGGCGTGGATGTAGGAGACCTCCTTGAGCTTCAGGGACGCCTCGCGGGCCACCGGGTAGCCCCGGACGCGGCCGATGAAGAGCATCGAGCGGGCGTCGGCGTAGCTCTGGGCCAGCCGCTTGATCTCCTCCTCCTGCTTGAGGATCTCGGAGATCTGCTGCGGCAGCCTGCGCAGGCCCTCGATGATCCGCTTGCCGTCGCGCACCGACAGGTCGCGGGTGCGGCCCAGGTGCAGCGCCAGCAGGGCGAAGGCCACCGTGGTGTTGGTGAAGCACTTGGTGGACACGACGCAGACCTCGGGGCCCGCGTGGACGTAGACGCCGCCGTCGGCCTCGCGGGCGATCGCCGAGCCGACCACGTTGACCACGCCGAGGACCCGCGCACCCTTGCGCTTCAGCTCCTGCACGGCGGCCAGGACGTCGTACGTCTCACCGGACTGGGAGACCGCGATGTACAGGGTGTCGGGGTCCACGACCGGGTTGCGGTAGCGGAACTCGGAGGCGGGCTCGGCGTCGGCGGGGATGCGGGCCAGCTCCTCGATCATCTGGGCGCCGATCATGCCCGCGTGGTACGAGGTGCCGCAGCCGAGGATCTTCACCCGGCGGATCCTCCGGGCCTCGCGGGCGTCCAGGTTGAGACCGCCGAGGTGCACGGTGGAGAACCGGTCGTCGATGCGGCCGCGCAGCACGCGGTCCACGGCGTCGGCCTGCTCGGAGATCTCCTTGTGCATGTAGGTGTCGTGGCCGCCCATGTCGTACGACTCGGCCTCCCACTCCACCGTGGTGGGCTCGGCGGTGGTGCGCGTGCCCTCGGTGGTGTAGGTGCGGAAGTCGTCGGCCTTGAGGGTGGCCATCTCGCCGTCGTCGAGGGTCACTATCTGGCGGGTGTGGGTGACCAGCGCGGCGATGTCGGAGGCGACGAACATCTCCTTCTCGCCGATGCCGAGGACGACCGGGGAGCCGTTGCGGGCCACCACGATCCGGTCCGGGAAGTCGGCGTGCAGGACGGCGATGCCGTAGGTGCCCTCGACCAGCCGGACCGCCTGGCGGACCTTGTCCTCCAGCTTCTCGGCCGTCGAGCGGGCGATCAGGTGGGTGAGGACCTCGGTGTCGGTCTCGGAGAGGAACTCGACGCCGTCCGCCTCCAGCTTGCGGCGCAGGTCGGCGGCGTTGTCGATGATGCCGTTGTGGACGACGGCCACCTTCTGGTCGGCCGACATGTGCGGGTGGGCGTTGACGTCGGAGGGGGCGCCGTGGGTGGCCCAGCGGGTGTGGGCGATGCCGGTGGTGCCCTTGAAGCGCGCCGGGACCCTGGCCTCCAGGTCGCGCACCCGGCCCTTGGCCTTGACCATCTTCAGGCCGGGCGCCTTCGGGGAGGTGACGACGATGCCCGCGGAGTCGTAGCCGCGGTACTCCAGGCGCTGGAGGCCCTCCAGGAGGAGGGGGGCGACGTCACGCTTCCCGATGTAACCGACAATTCCGCACATATAGAGAGGTATCCCTTGGGTGTCGCTGGTCCGGGCCGGAGGGGGCCGGGCTGTCCTGGGCGGGCCGCGGTCTCGCTCAGCCGTAGACCATGCGGCGCAGCTGCCTGAGCGTCAGCTCCGGCGGCGCCACCGCCCGGTATTTCAGGTCCGCCTCGATCCGCTGGAAGATCTCCGCGTTCAGCAGGCCCTGCGCCTGGAGTTCGCGGTGGCGGCGACGGACGTACTCCTGGGTCGTCTCGTCGAAGTAGGCGAGCACGTCCTGGACCACGCGCAGTGCCTCGCCCCGGCTCAGGGGCGTGGACCGCGTCAGATGATCTACGAGTTCGTCGTGCACCCGGTAGATCCTGGGGTACCGGCGCCGGTTTCGCAAGAATCGTGCCCGATTCCGGGCAGAGGGCTGTTGAAACTCTTATGGCGCCCTGTTCGCCCGCCGTCCACCCGGAGTCCCGCATCCCGTTGCCCGAGCCGACCAGTTTCAGACGCCATGGACATTCCTCGTATGGGCGTTCCCGAGAAGCTGGCCGAGCGCATGAGCATGGCCGAACAGCACGAGTACCTGCGCGCCAGGTTCTCGCGGCGCACCATGATCAGGGGCGGCGCGGTCACCCTGGGCGCCGTCACCGGTGGCGCGTTCGTGCCGGGTGCCACCGCCCGCGCCGCCGTGCCCGCCCGGCACGCCGCCCCCGCCGCCCCGGTCGACGGCGCCCGTGTCGCCCCCTTCGGCCGCCACCTGGCCTGGGGCAACGACCCGCGCACCGAGGTCACCGTCTCCTGGCAGGTCCCGGTTGCCGTCAAGAAGCCCTTCATCCGGATCGGCGCCCACCCCTGGGACCTCTCCCGCACGATCGAGGCCGAGGTCCGCACCCTGCACACCCCGGCCGGGGTCGGCGCGAGCGGCGACCACACCCAGTACTACCTGCACGCCAGGCTCACCCGCCTGCGCCCGGGCCGCACCTACTACTACGGCGTCGGCCACCAGGGCTTCGACCCGGCCGAGCCGCACCTGCTGGGCACCGTGGGCACCTTCACCACCGCCCCCGCCCACAAGGCGCCCTTCACCTTCACCGCCTTCGGCGACGAGGGCGTCGGCTACCACGGCCTGGCCAACAACAGCCTCCTGCTCGGCCAGAACCCCGCCTTCCACCTGCACGCCGGCGACATCGCCTACGCCGACCCGTCCGGCGCGGGCAAGACCGCCGACACCGGCTTCGACGCGCGCACCTGGGACTCCTTCCTCGCCCAGACCGAGACCGTCGCCAAGCAGGTCCCGTGGATGCCGGCGTACGGCAACCACGACATGGAGGCCTGGTACTCGCCCAACGGCTACGGCGGTGAGGACGCCCGCTGGACCCTGCCGGACAACGGCCCGGACCGGAAGAACCTCCCCGGCGTCTACTCCTTCGTCTACGGCAACACCGCCGTCATCTCGCTCGACGCCAACGACATCTCCTTCGAGATCCCGGCGAACCTGGGCATCTCCGGCGGAACCCAGACGACATGGCTGGAAGGACAGCTGAAGAAGTTCCGCGCCGCCAAGGACGTGGACTTCGTCGTCGTCTTCTTCCACCACTGCGCCTACTGCACCTCCACCGCCCACGCCTCCGAGGGCGGGGTGCGCGAGGAGTGGGTCCCGCTGTTCGAGAAGTACACCGTGGACCTGGTCATCAACGGCCACAACCACCAGTACGAGCGCACCGACGTGATCAAGGACGGCCGGGTCGCCAAGGAGCTGCCCATCGGCGGCACCGCCCACCCCGAGACCGACGGCGTGGTCTACGTCACCGCCGGCGCCGCCGGCCGCAGCCTGTACGCCTTCTCCGCCCCCGACACCTACGAGGGCCACGAGCACGGGACCGACTCCGTGGCCTCGTTCGTCAACACCAAGGACGGCAAGGTCCACGAGACCGTCGGCTGGTCCCGGGTGCGCTACCTGAACTACTCCTTCCTGCGCGTGGACGTCAGCCCCGCGCCGAAGGGCCGCCAGGCCACCCTGAAGGTGTCGGGCATCGCCGAGACCGGCGACCGCGTCGACCACTTCACGGTGTCCCGCACCGCCAAGTAGCCCCCGCGGCGCGGGCGGTCCTCACAGACGCCTGAGGACCGCCTGCTTGGCCAGGGCGAACTCCTCGTCCGTCAGCACCCCGCCACGGTGCAGCTCGCCCAGCTCCCGCAGCCGCCGCAGCAGCGTGTCGTGGTCGTCCCCGGCCGGCTCCCCGGTCGGCTCCCCGACCCGTTGCGCCGGGATCCGCCCCGCGTCCGCCCGCGCGGCCGAGGGGTGCGGCAGCCGGGCCTGCACCGCCGCCGCCACCAGGGCCATCAGCGGGTCCTTCCGGAACCCCCACAGCTCGACGGCGTTCGGGTCGTACTTGGGCGGCGCGCCGACCGGGGCGCCGCGCACCAGGAACCGCAGGTGCCCGTTCTCCAGGCCGGCCGCCGGCTGCCACTCCACCCCGGTCAGGTCGGCCAGGGCGATCGTGCGCGGACCGGCCGACGCCTTGGACTCCTCCGTCTTCCAGTTCCACTCCAGCCGCACCCGCTCCCCGTCGAAGCCCGCCGTGCCGTCGCCGGCCGAGGCGGACACCGGCAGCGACGGCCCCGGCAGCAGGTACGCGTCCACCGGGCCGGCCGGGACCCCCGCCAGCAGCAGGGCGGTGCGCACCTCGTCGGCGACGTACTCGGCCACGCCGTACCGGTCGGGCTCCACGGCCAGCTGGTAGGGGTCGTGCGGCTCGGCCAGCCGGCCGGCGGTGGCCTGCACGAGGGGGTCGGCACCGTCGCGCAGCCGCAGCCTGAGCCGCCCCGACTTCCGGCCCTGTTCGAACGAGACACCGGCCAACGCGCCCAACGGCACCACGAGTTCGCCCAGCTCGCGGCGGAGCGGGCTCACCCCCTTGTCCCGGCCCGGAGTGATGCGCAGCGCGTCGCCGTCGAAGGCCCAAGTGCCGTCCTTCTGGATGATGTCCGCCATGTAGGAATTGTTTCACCCGTTCTGCGGGACAGTCAGGGTAGACCCCGTTCGACGGTCACCTCCCCCCACCGATGGGAGCGCATGTGAGACCGAACCACGGCACGACTCCCCGGATCCTCCCCCACCTCCTCGCCACCCTCCTGCTCGCGACGGCCGGCGTCGTCGCCCTCGACGCCCCCGGGGCCCGGGCCGCCACCCAGACCCCGCCCACCCCACTGGACCGCGTCGTCCCCGCACCCGCCTCGGTCACCCCGGGCGGCACGCCGTACCGCATCACCCGCGCCACCCGCGTCCGCGTCGACGGCCCCGCCGAGGCCCGCCGCGTCGGCGCCTACCTCGCCGGCATCCTGCGCCGCTCCACCGGCTACCCGCTGCCGCTCACCGACCACGGCGGCGGCGGCATCCGACTCCGCCTGGACGAGGGCGACTTCGGCGCCGAGGGCTACCGGCTGCACAGCGCCGCCGGCGGAGTGACCCTCACCGCGCGCACCCCCGCCGGGCTCTTCCACGGCGTCCAGACCCTGCGCCAGCTCCTCCCGCCGGCCGTCGAGAGGAAGACCGCGCAGCGCGGCCCCTGGCAGATCGCCGGCGGCACCGTCCAGGACCGCCCCCGC
Source organism: Streptomyces sp. NPDC104831 (assembly GCF_055583025.1). Classification (NCBI taxonomy): domain Bacteria; kingdom Bacillati; phylum Actinomycetota; class Actinomycetes; order Kitasatosporales; family Streptomycetaceae; genus Streptomyces; species Streptomyces sp. NPDC104831. The sequence goes on along the minus strand of NZ_JBVJOT010000009.1, from coordinate 78,568 downwards.
TACGCCTACCGGGGCGCCATGCTCGACGTCTCCCGCCACTTCTTCACCGTCGCCCAGGTCAAGCGCTACATCGACCAACTGGCGCTCTACAAGGTCAACGAACTGCATCTGCACCTCAGCGACGACCAGGGCTGGCGCATCGCCATCGACTCCTGGCCGCGCCTGGCCACCCACGGCGGCGCCACCCAGGTCGGCGGCGGCCCGGGCGGCTACTACACCAAGGCCGACTACCGGGAGATCGTCCGCCACGCCGCCTCCCGCTACCTGGAGGTCGTCCCCGAGATCGACATGCCCGGCCACACCAACGCGGCCCTCTCCTCCTACGCCGGGCTCAACTGCGACGGCGTGGCACCCCCGCCCTACACCGGCACCAAGGTCGGCTTCAGCTCGCTGTGCGTGCCCAAGAAGGTCACCTACGACTTCGTGGACGACGTGATCCGCGAGCTGGCCGCCCTCACCCCCGGCCGCTACCTGCACATCGGCGGCGACGAGGCCCACTCCACCAGCCACCCCGACTACGTCGCCTTCATGGACCGGGTGCAGCCGGTCGTCGCCCGCTACGGCAAGACCGTCATCGGCTGGCACCAGCTCACCGGCGCCCGCCCCGCCCCGGGGGCCCTCGCCCAGTACTGGGGCCGCGACCGCACCGGCGCCGCCGAGAAGGAACAGGTCGCCGAGGCCGCCCGCAACGGCACCGGCCTCATCCTGTCCCCGGCCGACCACGTCTACCTCGACATGAAGTACACCGAAGCCAGCCGCATCGGCCTCACCTGGGCGGGCCTGGTGGAGGTGCGGCGCTCCTACGACTGGGATCCGGGCGCCTATCTCGCCGGGGTGCCCGGCGCGGCCGTCCGGGGCATCGAGGCACCCCTGTGGACGGAGACCGTGCGCGACTCCGCCGACATCGAGTACCTGGCCTTCCCCCGGCTCGCCGGGGCGGCCGAGCTGGGCTGGTCCCCGGCCGCCCGCCTGGGCTGGAGCGACTACCGGGCACGGCTGGCCGCGCAGGGCCCGCGCTGGGACGCCCTCGGCATCCGCTACTACCGCTCGCCGCAGGTCCCCTGGCCGGCGCGCTGACCGGAGGCGGCAAAGCGGCGGGCACCCCGGAAGGACCGTGCTTCCGGGGTGCCCGTCCGTCCGCGGGGCCGTCAGAACGCGGCGAGGGGGTTCTCCAGGGTGCCGACCAGCTGGAGCGCGCCGGACGGGTCGGCGAGGTCCACCATCTGCCTGTTGTCGCGCAGCTGGAGCCGGTTCAGGCAGGACAGCGCGAACTCGGGGGCGAACATGTCGTACTGGCGGAACCGGTCGGCCAGCTGCGGATTGGCCTGCTGGTACGCGCGGGTGACCTCGGCCACCGTGCGCCAGAAGCCGTCCTCCTCCAGGATGCCCTCGGCGGCGAGCTGCGCGGCGAGGAAGCGGAAGAAGCAGTCGAAGACGTCCGTGAAGATCGACAGCAGCTTCTTGTCCTCGGGGACCTCCACGCGGATGCGCCGCACCTGTGGCGGCAGCGCCGCGTCCGGGTCCATGACGGCGATCTCCTCGGCGATGTCCTTGTAGATCGCCCGCCGCACCTCCCCGTCGCGCAGTACCAGGATCGTGTTCTCGCCGTGCGGCATGAACACCAGGTCATAGGCGTAGAAGCTGTGCAGCAGCGGGGTGTAGTAGGCCCGCAGATACCGTCGCAGCCACTCCGCCGGGGCGAGGCCCGACCGCTCGATCAGCGCGCCCGCGAAGGAGGCGCCCTCGTGGTCGACGTGCAGCAGCGAGGCCATCGTCGCGAGGGACTCGCCCTCCTCCAGCGACGGCACCGGGCTCTCCCGCCACAGCGCGGCCAGCATCTTGCGGTACGGCGAGTAGCGGTCGGTGGCCCGCTCGTACTCCAGGTGCCGGTAGCCGACGGCGGCCCGCTCCCGGATGATCGACAGACCGCTCGCCCGCAGCACCGGGTCGCCCTCGATCAGCCGGGCCAGCCAGTCGTTGATCGCCGGCGTCGCCTCCATGTAGGCGGCCGACAGGCCGCGCATGAAGCCCATGTTGAGGACCGACAGGGCCGTCTTCACGTAGTGCTTGTGCGGGGCGCTGGTGTTGAAGAAGGTGCGGATCGACTGCTGGGCCAGGTACTCGTCGTCGCCCTCGCCGAGCAGGACCAGCAGGCCGCGGGCCACCTCGGCGGCGAAGGTGACGCTGAGCTTGTTCCACCACTGCCAGGGGTGGACCGGGATGAACAGGTAGTCGGCCGGGTCCAGGCCCCGGCCGGTGAGGACGGCCCGGAACCGCTCCACCGTCTCCTCGCCCAGCTCCTCGCGCAGGAACGACTCGTACTCGATCCCCACCCCGGCCGTGAACGCGGCCCGCGAGCGGTGCGCCGCCAGCCACACCAGCCGGACGGGGCTCGCCGTCTCCGGGGCGTACGACAGGTACTCGTGGACGCCGAAGCCCAGCCGGCCGTTGTTCGCGACGAAGCACGGGTGGCCCTCGGTCATCCCCGTCTCGATCGCCTGGAACCCGGCGCGCGTCAGCTCGGCCGAGGTCACCCGCGGCTTGGTGAGCTTGTAGCAGGTGCCCGACAGGGTGGAGGAGATCTCCTCCAGGTACACCGGCAGGATCTCGTCGCTCAGCCCCAGGGACTCCTTCAGCTCGACGAAGAAGTCCAGCGCGGCGAGTTCCCGTTCGCCGCCGTCGCGGTGCCGGGTGATCGAGTCCGCGTCGATCTGCCAGTGGTCCAGGGCCCGCCGCACGGCACGGAACCGGTAGGCGGTCAGCCCGTCGTCGCTGCGCACCACGTACCGGCCGCCGTCCTCCTCGGGCGTGATCAGCCGCTCGTGCGCGAACTCGGCGAGCGCCTTGCGCACCAGCAGCCGGTTGGCCTTCGCCCACCGCTCGGGGGACAGATGGGCCACGGCATCGGCGAGGGTCATGCGGTCACCGCCTTCTCGAACCGCTCACGGGTGCAGAAGCTCAGCAGCGCCCGCTTCTCCGGCTTGTCGATCTCCCGCTCGGGCACGAACCCGACGGCCGCGTTCAGGGCGTGCACCGCCGTGTTGCGCACGTCCGGCTCCACCACGACGCGCTCCACCGCCGGGTCCTCGAACAGGTGCGCCATCACGGCGGTGATCACCGCCCGGGTGAACCCGTGCTCCGGCCGGTCCGTGGCCGGCGTCAGGAAGTGCATCCCGACGTCCCCCGGCCGCGCCTCGTACAGCCCCACCAGCTCCCGGTGCGCGGGGTCGTACTTCTCCATCAGGAACACCGGGTCACCGCCGCGCACCCCGAACAGCGCGTGGTGGTGCTCGTCCGCCGCGATCTCCATGTAGGCCCGCTCGACGTCCTGGAGCCGCGCGTCCTGCATCATCCAGAACGCCGCCTTGGGATGCGTGACCCAGGAGTGCAGCAACTCCGCGTCCTTCAGGGGGTCGACGGGACGGAAGGTGAAGGTCATACGGCGAACTCCTGGAAGGCGATGGACTTCTCGACCGGGTAGTACTCGGTGCCGAGGAGCTCTCGGATGATGTACGCGTTGCGGTACGCGCCCATGCCCAGGTCGGGGCTGGTGATGCTGTGGGTGTGGACGCCGGCGTTCTGCAGGAAGACGCCGCGGCCGGTGACGTCGACGGCGTAGTTGCGGGCCACGTCGAAGCGGCCGTGGCCGTCGAAGCGGAGGCGGTCGCGGATCGGGTCGAGGAAGGCCGGCGGGGTGTAGTGGTAGCCGGTGGCCAGGACCAGGCCCTCGGTCTCGATCTCGAAGTCCTTGTCCTGCTCGTCCTGGTGGAAGCCGAGCGTGTAGGCGCCGTCCCGGTACGCGGCCGTGCGCAGCGTGGAGTTGGTCAGCAGCCGGGTGGGCACCGGGCGGTCGCCGCTCTCCACGTTCTTCTGGTAGAGCAGGTCGAAGATGGAGTCGATCAGGTCCGCGTTGATGCCCTTGAACAGGCCCTTCTGCTGCTTCTCCAGGCGGTAGCGGGTCTCCTCGGGCAGCGACCGGAAGTAGTCGATGTAGTCCGGGGAGGTCATCTCCAGGGTCAGCTTGGTGTACTCCAGCGGGAAGAACCGCGGGGAGCGGGTGACCCAGTCGAGCCGGTAGCCGTGGTCGTCGATCCCGGCGAGCAGCTCGTGGTAGATCTCGGCCGCGCTCTGGCCGCTGCCGACGACGGTGATGGACTTCTTCTCCAGCAGCTGCGCCTTGCGGTGCATGTACTGGGAGGTGTGCAGGAAGTCCCCGCCGAGGCCCCGGCACGCCTCGGGCACGAACGGGACCGTGCCGGTGCCCAGCACCAGGTGCCGGGCGCGGTAGGTGCCCCCGGCCGCGGTGCGCACGACGTACAGCCCGTCGTCGTGGGCGACCTCGGTGACCGTGGTGCCGAAGCGGACGCACGACAGCTTCCCGGCGGCCCAGCGGCAGTAGTCGTCGTACTCGACGCGCAGCGGGTAGAAGTTCTCGCGGATGTAGAACGAGTACAGTCTGCCCTTCTCCTTCAGGTAGTTCAGGAAGGAGTACGGAGAGGTGGGGTCGGCCAGGGTGACCAGGTCGGACATGAACGGGGTCTGGAGGTGGGCGCCGTCCAGGAACATCCCGGCGTGCCACTCGAAGTCGGGCTTGGACTCCAGGAAGACGCCGTCCAGCCCGGTGATGGGCTCGGTGAGGCAGGCGAGGCCGAGGTTGAAGGGGCCGAGCCCGATCCCCACGAAGTCGTAGGTCTTGGTCGGGCTGTCAGGACGCGCGGTCAAGGGACTCTCCCAGGTACTGCTCGGCATGGCCGGCGATCAGATCGAGGACGGCGGCGATGTCGGCCGCCCGGGTCTCGGGGTTGAGCAGGGTGAACTTCAGGTAGTGGCGGCCGGCCACCTTGGTGCCCGCGACGACGGCGTCACCGGAGGCGAACAGGGCCTTGCGGGCGTACAGGTTGGCCCGGTCGATCTCGGCCGGGTCGGTGACGGCGGCCGGGACGTAGCGGAAGACCAGCGTGGACAGGGAGGGTTCGACCACGACGTCGTAGCGCGGGTCGGCGGCGAGCAGCTCCCAGCCCTCCCGGGCCAGGTCGCAGACCTCGTCGAAGAGCTGTCCGATGCCGTCGGCGCCCATCGTGCGCAGGGTCGTCCACAGTTTGAGCGCGTCGAAGCGGCGGGTGGTCTGGAGGGACTTGTCCACCTGGTTGGGGATACGTTCCTGCACCGCGCGGCGGGGGTTGAGGTAGTCGGCGTGGTAGGTGGCGTGCCGCAGGGTGGCCGCGTCCCGGACCAGCACGGCGGAGGAACTGACCGGCTGGAAGAAGGACTTGTGGTAGTCGACGGTGACGGAGTCGGCGTGCTCGATGCCCTGGATGCGGTCCCGGTACTTCAGGGAGGCGAGCAGTCCGCAGCCGTAGGCGGCGTCGACGTGCATCCACACGCCGTACCGGGCGCACAGCTCGGCGATCTCCGGCAGCGGGTCGATGGAGCCGAAGTCGGTGGTGCCGGCGGTGGCGACGACGGCCATCGGGACCAGGCCGTCGCGTGCGCAGCGCTCCAGCTCGTGGGCGAGGGCGACCGTCTGCATGCGCTTGTCGTGGTCGACGGGGACGGAGACGACGGCGTCCGGGCCGAGGCCGAGCAGTTTCGCGGACTTCTTGACGCTGAAGTGGCTGACCTCGGAGGCGAAGACGCGCAGTCTGGCGAGCGGGGTCCCCTCGTCCCACCCCGCCCGCCCCGGCTTGGCCTCCTCGCGGGCCAGCAGCAGCGCCTGGAGGTTGGACTGGGTGCCGCCGGAGGTGAAGACGCCGTCGGCGGCCGGGCCGAGGCCGATGCGGGCGGTCGTCCAGTCGACGAGTTTGCGCTCGATGAGGGTGCCGCCGGCCGACTGGTCCCAGGTGTCCAGCGAGGAGTTGACGGCGCTGAGCACGGCTTCGGCGAGCACCGCCGGGATGACGACCGGGCAGTTGAGGTGGGCGAGGTAGCGGGGGTGGTGGAAGTAGATCGCGTCCCGCAGGTACACGTCCTCCAGCTCGTCCAGGACGGCGGTGGTGTCGCCCAGCGGACGGTCGAGGTCGATCGCGTCGATGGCGGGGGAGAGGGCGTCCACGGTGACGCCGGTGAACGGACGGTCGGTGGTGGCGAGTTTGGCCGCCACCCGCTCGACTCCTTCGGTCACGGAGCGGCGGTAATGCTCCGCCGTGAGGCCATTGAGCAGGTGCGAGCGCATGTGGGGGTCCTCCGAGGGGACGGTCCGTGCGGGATGATCTTAGGTTAGCCTAACCTAAGTTTCTCGGATGGAGGTGTGCCTCCCCCAAGGCCGGAACAGGCCAAAGGGGAGGGGGAACTACTCGCCGGCCGCGCGGAGCTGCTCCTCCGTCAGCCCCTGGCGCCAGTAGCCGACGAACGTCACGCGCCGCCGGTCCACCCCCCGCTCGCCGACGAAGTGCCGCCGTAGCGACTTGACCTGGCCGGACTCCCCGGCGAGCCACACGTACGGCCGCTCGGCGCCGGGCAGCGGGGCGGCTCGCACGGCATCGACGGCCATGGGGGACCCGTCGTGCCGTACGAGCCACGTGATCTCCGCGTCCGCCTCCGTGCGCACCTCCTGCACGTCGTCGGCGTGCGGGACCTCCAGCCAGGCCCGGACCCGGGTGCCGGCGGGCAGGGACTCCAGGATCGCGGTCGCGGCGGGCACGGCCGTCTCGTCGCCGCACAGGACGACGAGGTCGGTGTCCGCGGGCGGGCGGAAGCGGATCGCGCGGTTGTCGGCGACGGCCGGCCCGAGCAGCAGCACCCGGTCGCCGGCGGCGGCCCCCGCGGCCCAGCGGGAGGCGGGGCCGGCCGGCAGGGCGGCACCCGGCTCGATGCCGTGCAGGGCGAAGTCGATGTCGATCTCGTCGGGGTCGCGGCGCAGCGCCCGCAGCGTGTACGAGCGCATCACGGCCCGTACGTCGTCCGGCAGTTCCCGCCAGCCCTGCCACCAGCCGTCGCCCAGCTCCAGCGGCACCACGGGCTCGCGCTGCCCGGGGTGCGGCAGGAACAGCGACAGGGACTGGTCGCACCCGTCGGAGTGGAAGGCGTGCAGGTCGCGGCCGGTGAAGGTGACCCGGACCAGGGACGGGCCGAGCCGCCTCGTCCGTACGACCTGGAGGGAGAAGAAACGGAACGGGGCGGCTACGGCCGTCGTCATGTGTGGCTCCTGAGGGTGGTTTTCAGGGCTTTGTCGGGGGCTGGACCGGGGGCTGGACCGTCGGTCAGCTGACCTTCTCGGCCTTCTCCAGGGCCTCGGCCAGGTTGGTGAGCAGCGGCACGCACTTGTCGTAGGAGAGGATCGGCTCGGGGGAGCGGGGGATGACCTGGCCGGCCTTCACCGCGGGCAGCTTCTTCCAGGTGGCCTTGGTGATGCCGGCGGGCTGGATGGCCGAGGAGCGGTCGTCCATCATGATGATGTCGGCGTCGTACTTGTCGACGTTCTCCCAGCTCAGCGACTCGTACCAGCCGCCGCCCTGCTTCTTGGCGCTCTCCGGGGGCTCCACGAAGTTCACGCCGAGGGACTTGAAGTACTCCAGGTCGATGGAGAGGTTGCTGCCGGAGACGTAGAACAGCTGGTCGCTGGCGCTGCCGGCCATCACCTTGAGGTTCGGCTTGGCCTTGGCGGCGGCGCGCAGCCGGGCGGCGGCGTCCTCGAACCGCTTCTTGGCGTCGGTGACCTTGGCGGCCTTCATGTCCGCGCCGAGCGACGCGGCGAGGTCCCACATGCGCTGGAGCGGCTGGGTGAGCGAGCGGTCGTAGACGGAGATGCCGACGCTGGGGGCCAGCTGCGCGATCTTCTTCTTCGACTCCTCGGGGACGTACCAGAGGGTGCCGGCGCCGTCGAACATCGTCGAGACGAGCACGTCCGGGGCGAGGGAGGCGTACTTCTCGATGTTGAACTGGCCCCAGGCGTTGCCGAGGACGGTCACCTTGCTGATGTCCATGTCGCCGGCCTGGACGTCCGGCTTGCCGTCGGAGGTCTTCGTGGGGCCGAACACGCCCTTGACCTGGATGCCGTAGTCGTACAGCGCGGCGCCGACGCCGGTGAACGCGACGATGTTCGCGGGGACCTTGTCCAGCTTCACGGTCGTGCCGCGGTCGTCCTTGAACGACCAGGGGCCCGACTTGCCCGTCCCTCCGCTCCCGTGGGAGCCGCCGTCTTTGCCCTTGTCGTCCCCGCAGGCGGCGAGCGCGGCGCCGAGACCGAGGGCGCCGCCCGCGGCGAGCAGTCCGCGGCGGGAGAGGTGGGTGGCACGGGCAAGGGACATGGGTATGACTGCTTTCGACCGGGGCGGGGCGCCCGCCGGACACGTTCGAACGTAGGTTAGCCTAACCTCAGTCGATGTCCAGGGGGCGGGTCGCCCCGCGTCCCCGCCCGGCCCGCGACGGCCGGGGCCGCGTCAGCCCACCAGGCCCAACTCCCGGGCGATCAGCATCCGCTGCACCTCGCTCGTGCCCTCGCCGATCTCCAGGATCTTGGAGTCGCGCCACATGCGGGCCACCGGGTACTCGTTCATGAAGCCGTAGCCGCCGTGGATCTGGGTGGCGTCGCGGGCGTTGTCCACGGCGACCGTGGAGGAGTGGAGCTTGGCCAGGGCCGCCTCCTTCTTGAAGGGCTCGCCCGCGACCAGGCGGGAGGCCGCGTCGCGCCAGGCCAGGCGGGCGGTGTGGGCCTTCATCTCCATGTCGGCGATCTTGAACTGGATGGCCTGGTTGGCGCCGATCGGGCGGCCGAAGGCGTGACGTTCCTTCGCGTATTTGACCGACTCGTCCACACAGCCCTGGGCCAGCCCCGTGGCGAGGGCGGCGATGGCGATGCGGCCCTCGTCCAGGATGCGCAGGAACTGGGCGTAACCGCGGCCCTGTTCGCCCAGCAGGTTGGCGGCCGGGACCCGGACGTCCTGGAAGGACAGCTCGCGCGTGTCGGAGGCGTTCCAGCCGACCTTCGAATAGGGCGCCGCCACCGTGAAGCCCGGGGTGCCGGACGGCACGATGATGGCCGAGATCTCCGGGCGGCCGTCCGGCTTGCGGCCGGTCACCGCGGTGACGGTGACCAGTCCCGTGATGTCCGTGCCCGAGTTGGTGATGAAGCACTTGGTGCCGTTGATCACCCACTCGTCCGTGTCCGCGTCCAGCCGGGCCGTGGTCCGGGTCGCCCCGGCGTCGCTGCCGCCGTCCGGCTCCGTCAGGCCGAACGCGCCGAGGATCTCGCCCGAGCACAGCCGGGGCAGCCACTCGCGCTTCTGCTCCTCGGTGCCGTACAGGTGCAGCGGCATGGCGCCCAGCGAGACGCCCGCCTCCAGCGTGATCGCCACCGAGGAGTCCACCCGGGCCAGCTCCTCCAGGGCGAGCCCGAGCGCCAGGTAGTCGCCGCCCATCCCGCCGTACTCCTCCGGGAACGGCAGCCCGAACAGGCCCATGCGGCCCATCTCGCGGACGATCTCGTACGGGAACTCGTGCCGCTCGTAGAAGTCGCCGATCTTCGGCGCCACGACGTCGTGCGCGAACTCCTCCACCGTACGGCGGAGTTCCTCCAGCTCGGGGCTGAGGCGGTGGTCCATGCTGATCACTGGTCCTTGTGGGAGAGAGCGCGGACGGTACGGGACGGGCTGGGCCGGCCCAGCCGCTCGGCCATCCACACGCTCGTGGCGGTCAGACGGCCGAGGTCGACCCCCGTCTCGATGCCGAGCCCGTGCAGCATCCAGACGAGGTCCTCGGTGGCGAGATTGCCGGTGGCGGACTTGGCGTACGGGCAGCCGCCGAGCCCCCCGGCGGAGGCGTCCACCGTGGTGACGCCGTGCTGGAGGGCGGCCAGGGTGTTGGAGAGCGCCTGGCCGTAGGTGTCGTGGAAGTGCACGCCGATCGCGTCCGTCCCGACGCCCCGCTCGTTCAGCAGGGCGAGCAGCGCGCGGACCTGGCCGGGGGTGGCCACCCCGATGGTGTCGCCGAGGCTCAGCTCGTCGCAGCCCATGTCCCGCAGCGCCGTGCACACCCGCGCCACCTGGGCGAGCGGCACCGGGCCCTCCCACGGGTCGCCGAAGCACATCGACACATAGCCGCGCACCCGTGCGCCCTCGTCCTTCGCGCGCCGCACCACCGGCTCGAACACCGCGAGGGACTCCTCCAGCGTCCGGTTGAGGTTGGCCTTGGCGAAGGACTCGGTGGCGCTTGCGAACACGGCGACGTACTCGGCGCCGAGGGCCAGCGCCCGGTCCAGGCCGCGCTGGTTGGGCACCAGCACCGGAAGGGCCGCGTCCAGTTCCTTGACCCGGGGGAACAGCTCCTCGGCGTCGGCCAGCTGGGGCACCCACTCGGGGTGGACGAAGCTCGTCGCCTCGATGGTGGTCAGGCCCGCGCCGGCCAGCCGGTGGATGAACTCGGCCTTCACCGCCGTCGGCACGGACGTCTTCTCGTTCTGCAGCCCGTCGCGCGCGCCCACCTCGTGGATGCGCACCCGCGCGGGCAGTCCCTCGGCCGGTACGGCCACGGGCAGTCCTGCGACGCTCATCCGGCCGCCTCCTCGTGCGGTGCGATGACGGCCAGCACCTGGTCCATGGCGACCGTGCTGCCGGGTGTCACGTCCAGTTCGGCGACCGTGCCGGCGTGCGGGGCGGAGATGACGTGCTCCATCTTCATCGCCTCCACCACCAGCAGGCTCTGCCCGGCGGCCACCTCGTCGCCCACGGCCACCTTGACCACCGTGACCGTGCCCGGCATGGGCGCGGTCAGGGAGTCGGCGCCCGCGTGGGCCGCCCGGTTCAGCGAGGCGGCGACCGGGTCGTGGTCGCGCACCTGCCAGGCGTCGCCGTCCCGGCCGAGCCAGTCGCCGGCGCGGCGGAAGGTGTGCCGGACGCCGTCCAGGGTGACGCTCACCCGGTCCCCGGTGACGGTGTGGCCGCCCCGGGGGGAGTGGGCCACCGGTTCGCGCACCCGCAGGTGGAAGACGGGCGGCTTCGGGGTGCCGCCCAGCCGCCAGCCGTCCGGCACCGAGAACGGGTCGGTCCAGCCCTCCGCGCGCGGCGTCAGCGCCTCGAGGCGCACGGCCGCCGCCGCCTCGTACACCTCCTCGGGCACCTCGGCGGGGACCAGGTCGTCCACCACCCGCTCCACCAGCCCGGTGTCCAGGTCACCGGACACGACCGCCGGATGGGCCAGCAGCCGGCGCAGGAACCCGGCGTTGGTCTGCACGCCGAGCGTGACCGTCCGGGCCAGGGCCGCCCGGAGCCTGCGCAGCGCGGTCGCGCGGTCGGGGCCGTAGGCGATCACCTTGGACAGCATCGGGTCGTACAGGCTGCCCACCTCGGTGCCCTCGCTGAGCCCGGAGTCGGTGCGGACCCCGTCGCCTTCGGGCTCGTCCAGCAGCAGAACCGTTCCACCGGAGGGCAGGAAGCCGCGCGCGGGGTCCTCGGCGCAGATCCGGGCCTCGACCGCGTGCCCGGTGAGGGTGACCTCCGACTGGCCGAAGGACAGCGGTTCGCCGGCCGCGACCCGCAGCTGCCACTCCACCAGGTCCAGTCCGGTCACCAGCTCGGTGACCGGGTGCTCCACCTGGAGCCGGGTGTTCATCTCCATGAAGTAGTACTGCGACGGGTCGCCGCCCGGGACGATGAACTCCACCGTGCCCGCGCCCCGGTACCCGCACGAGCGCGCCGCCTGCACGGCCGCCTCGCCCATCGCGGCCCGGGTCCTCTCGTCGAGGAGCACGCTCGGCGCCTCCTCGATCACCTTCTGGTGGCGCCGCTGGAGGGAGCACTCGCGCTCGCCGAGGTGCACCACGTTGCCGTGGCCGTCGGCCAGCACCTGGATCTCGATGTGCCGGGGCCGGTCCACCCACCGCTCCACCAGCAGCGTGTCGTCGCCGAAGGAGGCGCGGGCCTCCCGGCGGGCGGCGGCGATCTCCTCCTCCAGCACGGTCAGGTCCCGCACCAGCCGCATGCCCTTGCCGCCGCCGCCGGCGGACGGCTTCAGCAGCACGGGCGCCCCCAGGGCGCGGGCCGCCCCGGCCAGCTCGGGATCGCGTCCGCCCGGCACCACCGGCACCCCGGCGGCCTCGACCGTCTCCTTGGCCCGGATCTTGTCGCCCATCAGCGCGATCGCGTCCGCGGGCGGGCCGACGAACACCAGCCCCGCCTCCTCGCACGCCCGCGCGAAGGCGGCGTTCTCGGCGAGGAAGCCGTACCCGGGGTGGACGGCCTGGGCGCCGGTGCGGGCGGCGGCGTCGAGCAGCCGCTCCACCGACAGATAGCTCTCGGCGGCCGGCGCCGGGCCGATCCGGACCGCCGTGTCGGCCTCCCGGACGTGCCGCGCGTCGGCGTCGGCGTCGGAGAAGACCGCCACCGAGCGCACGCCCAGGGCGCGCAGCGTACGGATCACGCGTACGGCGATCTCGCCCCGGTTGGCCACCAGCACTGTGTCGAACACGGTTCCCCTCCTCACATCCGGAAGACGCCGAACTGGGGGTCTCCCAGAGGCGCGTTGGCACAGGCCGTCAGGGCCAGTCCGAGGACCTGACGGGTGTCCAGCGGGTCGATCACGCCGTCGTCCCAGAGCCGGGCGGTGGCGTAGTAGGCGTTGCCCTGACGTTCGTACTGGGCGCGGATCGGCGCCTTGAACGCCTCTTCCTCCTCGGCGGCCCATTCCTCGCCGCGGCCCTCCAGCTGGTCCCGCTTGACGGTCGCCAGCACGGACGCGGCCTGCTCGCCGCCCATCACGGAGATCTTGGCGTTCGGCCACATCCACAGGAAGCGGGGGGAGTAGGCCCGGCCGCACATCGAGTAGTTGCCCGCGCCGTAGGAGCCGCCGACCACCACGGTCAGCTTCGGCACGCGCGTGCAGGCCACCGCGGTGACCATCTTGGCGCCGTGCTTGGCGATGCCCCCCGCCTCGTAGTCCCTGCCGACCATGAAGCCCGAGATGTTCTGGAGGAACACCAGCGGGATGCCGCGCTGGTCGCACAGCTCGATGAAGTGGGCGCCCTTCTGGGCGGACTCGGCGAACAGGATGCCGTTGTTGGCGACGATCCCCACCGGGTGGCCGTGGATCCGCGCGAACCCGGTCACCAGGGTCTGCCCGAACTCCGCCTTGAACTCGGCGAACCGGGAGCCGTCGACCACGCGCGCGATGACCTCGCGGACGTCGTAGGGGGTGCGCGAGTCGACCGGGACGGCGCCGTAGAGGCCGTAGGGGTCCACCTTGGGCTCGACGGACGGCCGGACCTCCCAGGGCAGGGACCGCCGGGCCGGGAGCGTGGCCACGATGTCGCGGACGATCCGGAGCGCGTGCGCGTCGTCCTCGGCGAGGTGGTCGGTGACCCCGGAGACCCGGGAGTGCACCTCGCCGCCGCCCAGTTCCTCGGCGGTGACGACCTCGCCGGTGGCCGCCTTCACCAGGGGCGGCCCGCCGAGGAAGATCGTGCCCTGGTTCCGCACGATCACGGCCTCGTCGCTCATCGCCGGGACGTACGCCCCGCCCGCCGTGCAGGAGCCCATGACGGCCGCGATCTGCGGGATGCCGGCGCCGGACATCCGGGCCTGGTTGTAGAAGATCCGGCCGAAGTGGTCCCGGTCGGGGAAGACCTCGTCCTGCATCGGCAGGAAGGCCCCGCCGGAGTCGACCAGATAGACGCACGGCAGCCGGTTGTCGAGGGCCACCTCCTGGGCGCGCAGGTGCTTCTTGACCGTCATCGGGTAATACGTGCCGCCCTTGACGGTGGCGTCGTTGGCCACGACCACGCACTCGCGGCCACTGACCCGCCCGATGCCGGCGATCACCCCGGCGGCCGGGGCCTGCCCGTCGTACAGCCCGTCGGCCGCGAGCGGCGCGAGCTCCAGGAAGGGCGAGCCCGGGTCGAGCAGGGTGTCCACCCTGTCCCTCGGCAGCAGCTTGCCGCGAGCGGTGTGCCGCGCCCGCGCCTTCTCGCCGCCGCCGAGGGCCGCCGCGGCCAGCTTGGCGCGCAGCTCCTCCACGAGTGCGAGATGGGCCTCCTCGTTGGCCCGCCAGCCCTCCGACGCGGGATCGGCCGCGCTGTGAAGCTCCGGTGCCTCCTGCATCCTGCGGTCCCCTCACCGGTGTCCGAACCTGTTAATGAGCGTTAACCATTTCCTTCAGGTTAACGACCGCTAACCCCGCTGTCTAGAATTGACGGCATGGCCAGCAGAACCGACGCCCCGACCCGCCGCGAGCAGATCCTCAAGGAGGCCGCCCGGCTCTTCGCCGAACGCGGATTCCACGGCGTCGGCGTGGACGAGATAGGCGCCGCGGTCGGCATCAGCGGCCCCGGTCTGTACCGGCACTTCCCCGGCAAGGACGCGATGCTCGCCGAGCTGCTGGTCGGCATCAGCGGCCAGCTGCTCACGGGGGCCAGGCTCCGGCTGGCGGAGGCCGACGGGATCCCCGCGACCCGGATCCTGGACTCCCTGATCGAGGGCCACATCGACTTCGCCCTGGACGACCGGCCGCTGATCACCCTGCACGACCGCGAGCTGGACCGGCTGCGCGACAGCGACCGCAAGCTGGTGCGCCAGCTCCAGCGGCAGTACGTGGAGCTGTGGGTGCAGGTGGTCCGCGAGGCCTACCCGGGCCTGACCGAACCGGCCGCCCGCTCGGCCGTCCACTCCGTCTTCGGCCTGCTCAACTCCACCCCCCACCTCGGCCGCGCCGGCACCCTGCCCGGCCGGAGCACGACGGCGACCCTGCTGCACCGCATGGCCCGCGGCGCGTTCGAGGCGGCGGGGGAGGCGCGGGCGTAGGGCCGTTTCCCCCGCGGGGCTTCGTGGGCGGGCGAAGGGGCGACCCGGTGCCGTGCCGCCGCACGCGGGCGCGACCCACCCGTCCCGGCACCGCGCGCACGCGCACCGAACCCACCCGCCATCACCGCACCCGGGGCCCGGGCCCTCCGGTTCCGGCCCGTGCCCGGGGGGCGGTCCCTTTCGTCGCGGCCCGTGTCCAGGGGGCGCGGCGCGTGGCCCCGCCGAGGCCGTGGTCGTGCGCTGGTTGTGCCGGGGGAAGGGGCTCTCCCGGGGTGCCGGGGCCGTGCCTCGGGTCGCCCCCGTGGAGCGCGTGACGCGTATTACGGCCGAACCCCTCTGGACGGAGTTCCGTACTCGCCGGTACGGTGAATGAGCAAGCGCTTAGACATGCCGGAGTCATGCCAAGGTACGTGGAGGTGGCGGCGTGCGCCGTACGGTGTTCAACGAGGATCACGAGGCGTTCCGGGAGACCCTTCGCGCCTTCATCGAGGCCGAGGTCGTCCCGGTCTACGACGAGTGGTTCGCCGCCGGCCAGGCGCCGCGCGACTTCTACTACAAGCTCGGCGAGCTGGGCGTCTTCGGCATCAGCGTGCCCGAGGAGTTCGGCGGCGCGGGCCTGGACACCCACAAGTTCGAGGCCGTCCTCTACGAGGAGACCGCGCGCGCGGGCGTGCAGTTCGGCGGCTCCGGCGTGCACGTGCTGCTCGCCCTGCCCTACATCAAGATGCTCGCCACCGAGGAGCAGAAGAAGCGCTACCTGCCGAAGTTCGTCACCGGCGAGGAGATGTGGGCCATCGCGATGACGGAGCCGGGCACCGGTTCCGACCTCGCGGGCATGAAGACCACCGCCAGGCTGAGCGAGGACGGCACGCACTACGTCCTCAACGGCGCCAAGACCTTCATCACGGGCGGTGTGCACGCCGACAAGGTGATCGTCTGCGCCCGCACCGCCGCGCCGACCGCCGAGGACCGCCGCCACGGCATCTCCCTGTTCGCCGTGGACACCAAGTCCGAGGGCTACTCCATCGGCCGCAAGCTGGACAAGCTGGGCCTGCGCACCTCCGACACCGCCGAGCTGGCCTTCGTCGACGTCAAGGTGCCCGTCGAGGACCTGCTCGGCGAGGAGAACAAGGGCTTCTCCTACCTCGGCCACAACCTGGCCTCCGAGCGCTGGGGCATCGCCTTCGGCGCCTACGCCCAGGCCAAGGCCGCCGTCCGGTTCGCCAAGCAGTACGTGCAGGAGCGCACCGTCTTCGGCAAGCCGGTCGCCCACTTCCAGAACACCAAGTTCGAACTGGCCGCCTGCCAGGCCGAGGTGGACGCCGCCGAGGCCGTCGCCGACCGCGCCCTGGAGGCACTGGACGCCGGCGAGCTGACCCCCGCCGAGGCCGCCTCCGCCAAGCTGTTCTGCACCGAGGTCGCGCACCGCGTCATCGACCGCTGCCTCCAGCTGCACGGCGGCTACGGCTACATGAACGAGTACCCGATCGCCCGCCTGTACGCGGACAACCGCGTGAACCGCATCTACGGCGGCACCAGCGAGATCATGAAGACGATCATCGCCAAGGACATGGGCCTGTAAGGGCTCCACGGGCACACCGGGGTATACCTGCACCTCATGAGCCAGGCACTCCAGGACCTCCTCGATCTGCTCGACCTGGAGCGGATCGAGGAGGACATCTTCCGCGGCCGGTCCCGCCCCGCCGTCGTCCCGCGCGTCTTCGGCGGGCAGGTCGCCGCGCAGGCGCTGGTCGCCGCCGGGCGCACGGTCCCGGCCGACCGGCCCGCCCACTCCCTGCACGCGTACTTCCTGCGCCCCGGCGACCCGGGCGCGCCCATCGTCTACACCGTGGACCGCATCCGCGACGGCCGGTCCTTCACCACCCGCCGGGTGGTCGCCGTCCAGCACGGCAAGCCGATCTTCCACCTCTCCGCGTCCTTCCAGGCGCACGAGGACGGCCTGGAGCACCAGGCGCCCATGCCCGTCGCGCCCGACCCGGCGACCCTGCCCACCTCCCCGGAGCGGCTGCGCGGCTACGGCCACCTCGCCCCCGAGGTCGTCGAGCGGTTCCTGGAGGCCCGCGAGGCGGTCGACCTCAGGTACGTGGACGAGCCGCCGTACGGCCGGTACGGCGAGCCGCGCGAGCCGCACTCCCAGGTGTGGTTCCGCGTCAACGGCAAGCTCGACGGCGACGACCCCTTGCGGCACGTCGTCCTCGCCACCTACGTCTCCGACATGACCCTGCTGGACTCCGTGCTGCTCGCCCACGGGCGCGGCGGCTGGGCGGTCGGGGACGTCGTCGGGGCGTCCCTGGACCACGCGATGTGGTTCCACCGGCCCTTCCGCGCCGACGAATGGCTGCTGTACGACCAGGAGTCGCCGTCCGCGTCCGGCGGCCGGGGCCTGGGTCAGGCCCGCATATACACGCAGGACGGGCGGCTCGCCATCACGGTCATCCAGGAGGGCGTGGTCCGGGTTCCGAGGCGGCCGTGATGGACGCGCTTTTCGAGATGACTTGCGGCCTATGTCCGATTAGGCTCTCTGAGTGAAGGGCCGCAGTGAACGGCGTGCCCCGGAGGGGGGGAGTTCCAGACCCTCCGGATCCCGGCCGTTCCGTTCGTTCACGCTGCGGTGAAACCTGAAGACCGCGCCGCATCTTCCGAACAGCCGCGGCGCCGGCCATCCACCTCGCGCGTTCTCCACGGAGCCGCGAGAGACGATGGAGATGGAAGGTATTCCCATGCGATCACAGCGCACTAGGCGTCTTGTCGCGTTGTCCGCCTCCGGTCTGCTGCTGGCGGGCGGGGCCGCGTTCGGCACGGCCGCGACGGCCTCCGCCTCGGAGCACAGCAGCGACAGTTCCTACAGCCGGTACGACGACGACCACGGCGGCGGCTGGTGGAACGACGACGATGACGACGGCGGCTACGGCGGCTACGGCGGCCATGACGACGGCGGTTACGGCGGTGACCACGGTGGTTACGGCGGTGACCACGGCGGCTACGGCGGCGACCACGGCGGTGGCGGCCACGGCGGCGGTGGCGACCACGGCGGTGGCGGTCACGGTGGTGGCGGCCACGGCGGCGGTGGCGGCGGCCACGGCGGTGGCGGTGGCGGTCACGGCGGCGGTGGCGGCGGCCACGGAGGCGGTGGTGGCGGTCACTGATCCGGCGTGACAACCGAACACGGCGTGCGGCCCCCTCGGCGGGCCCCCACGTCGTTTCCGGGAGCGTGACGGCCCGTCAGTCCAGTCCGGCCGCGGCCAGCAGGTACGCCGTCATGGGGTCGTAGTGGCGGGGGCTGACCACGTGGTCGTCGAGCGGTACCACCACCTGCACGGTGCCCTCGGCCTCGGCGAGGAACAGCGCGGGGTCGTTGCAGTCGGCGTACCCGACCGAGTCCACGCCGTGCTGTCCCGCGTACCCGGCCCAGCCGTGGTCGGCGACGACCAGGTCGGGCAGCGGGCGCCCCGCGCGCTCCAGGCCGGTCAGGACGGCCCGCATCGGCTCCCCGGAGTGGGTGTGCCACAGCGTCGCCCCGTGCTCCAGCACGGCCACGTCCGCGAACTGCATGACGTACCCCTCGTCCGTCCGCAGTCCGTCCGGGACGACCACGATCTCGCAGCCGGCGGCGCGCAGCGCGGCGGCCGTGGCCCGGTGCACGTCCAGCAGCCCGCCCGGGTGCCCGGTCGCGAACAGCACCCGCTGGCGCCCCTCGGCCGCCTTGCGCAGCCGCGCCGCCATCCGCTCCAGCGCCGCCACCGTCAGCTCCGGGTCGATGGTGTCCTGCCCGTGCCGGTACTCCGGGTCGTCGTTGACGCCCACCCGCTCGGCCATGACCGCCAGCACGTCCTGCTCGTCCGTCCAGCGGTCCCCCAGCTCCAGGCCGAACCAGAAGTTGCGGACACCGTTGGCGAGCTGACGGTAGTGGGAGAGGTTGTTCTCGCGGGGCGTGGCGACGTCCCCCGCGATGCGGGTGCGCACCAGATGGTCGACGAGCTGGGCGCGGCTGGGTGTCCCGGATATCGGCATGGCTCCCATTGTGGGGCAGCGGGTGCCGCCGGTCCCGGGGATATCGCCCGCTGGGACGGGGGTCACGCACCGGCCCGGTCAGCTCCGGCGCAGGGCGAACCACAGCTCCATGCGCACGTCCGGGTGGTCCAGGTCGGTGTCCAGCAGGGCCGCGCAGCGGGCGATGCGCTGCCGGACGGTGTTGCGGTGCACGCCCAGCGCCACCGCCGTACGGTCCCAACTGCCGTGCAGCGACAGCCAGGCGCGCAGCGTCTCGGCCAGCGCGGGCTGCCCCGCGAGGGGGGCGAGCAGGGTGCGGGCGTGGGTCTCGGCGTCCGCCGCCGGCACCAGGTCCGCGAGCGCCGGCCGGTCGGCGTGCCGCAGCAGCGGGGCGCGGGTGGCGCGGGCGCGGGCCAGGGCCCGTGCGGCCTGGGTGTCGGCGGCCGGCCATTCCCGGGGCGCGGCCGGGGCACTGACCCCGAGGGTCCAGCCGGGCTGCGGCCCCGGCACCCGGTCGGCCGGCACCAGGACCCGTACGACGTCGCCGGCGAGGTCGACCAGCGGCGAGGCCAGGGCGGCGCCGAGCGCGGAGGCGGCGACCGGGTCCGGCGCCTGGGCCTCCGGCCGGGCGTGCACGACGAGCCACCGGCCGGTGCCGAGCAGCGGGGCGACCTCCTCGGGCGGGGCGCCGAGCAGCAGCCGCACCAGCGCGGAGGACCGGGCCGCGCCGGCCCCGCTGTGGTGCTCCCCGGTCAGCAGCGCCAGCAGCACGGCGGCGACCGACGCGATGGTGTGGTCCCCGGCCTCCCGCCGCGCGCTCGCCACCCCGAGCACGAACCCCTCCCCGGCCCCGAGCGCGTACACGGCGAGGTGCGCCCCGCCGTGGGTGTCGGTGGCGGAGGAGGGGCGCGAGGAGACCTTTGCCGGGGAGGGCCGCGAGGGGTCTTCCGCCGGCCGGGGGGCGGGCCTGACCACTTCGGCCAGCCCGGCCAGGGCCGCCCGCACGTCCCCCGGCGTCTGCCGCCCCGCCCCGGCGACCTCCGTGCCGTCCGGGCCGTAGAGGACCGCCCGGCCGGACAGGCGCTGGGACAGCTGGCGCAGGACCGAGGGGACGGGGTCCGGGCGGGCGGCGGCCGCCGCGAGGCTCTGCTGGGCCTCGGTGACGCGGCGCAGCTCGGCCAGCCGGGCCTGGGCCATCAGCTGCCAGACCGCGCGGGCCACGGCCGAGAACGTGGTCTGCGGCGGGACCTCCAGCAGCGGCAGGCCGTGCCGTTCGCAGGCGGCGACCAGGGCGCCCGGGACCGCCTCGTGCACCGGGGCCACCCCGAAGCCGAGGGCCGCGCCGCCCGCCGCCACGATCCGGGAGACGTACGCGTCGAAATAGGTCCCGGAGCCGGCCGCCTCCGGGATGTGCACCCCGGCCGTGAGCAGCAGCTCGCCGCCCAGCAGATAGGGGTAGGGGTCGGTCATCTCCGAGGTGTGCGCCCCGTGGATCACGGTCCCGGGGTCCGCCGGCCCGGCGATCCGCCGCAGGGCCAGGTCCTCCCGGGCCAGCAGCGCCTGGAGCGGCACCGGCGGGGTCGGCGGGACCGCGGGGGCCGGGGAGATCGATTCCGGCATGGTGTGCACACCCTCCATCCCGCCCCGTTCGACTGGATGAAACGTACACTTCGCAGTCGCTTTCCGGCCACCTACTGTCAAGGGAGCACGGCAGCCGCGGGTACGGGCGGATGTCCCCGCGAGCCGCTGCCGACCCATACGGAGCATCTGCACGACACGCCACCGGACAGTGCGCGAAGGAGGGCCGCCCCATGGCCGTCGACTACACAGTGATCGTCGTCTATCTCGCCGGCATGCTGGCGATGGGCTGGTGGGGCATGCGCCGCGCCAAGTCCAAGAGCGAGTTCCTGGTGGCGGGCCGCCGCCTGGGCCCCGCCATGTACTCCGGCACCATGGCGGCGATCGTCCTCGGCGGCGCGTCCACCATCGGCGGCGTGGGCCTCGGCTACCAGTACGGGCTGTCCGGCGCCTGGATGGTCCTCACCATCGGCCTCGGCCTCCTCGCCCTGTCCGTGTTCTTCTCCGCCCGCATCGCCCGCCTGAAGGTCTACACCGTCTCCGAGATGCTGGACCTGCGCTACGGCGGCCGGGCCGGCGTGATCTCCGGCGTGGTCATGTGGGCGTACACGCTGATGCTCGCGGTGACCTCCACCATCGCCTACGCCACCATCTTCGACGTGCTGTTCGACGTGAACCGCACCGTCGCGATCGTCATCGGCGGCGCGATCGTCGTGGCGTACTCCACCCTCGGCGGGATGTGGTCCATCACCCTGACCGACATGGTGCAGTTCGTCGTCAAGACGATCGGCGTGCTGCTCCTGCTGCTGCCCATCGCGGTGGTCAAGGCGGGCGGCTTCGCCGAGATGAAGGCCGAGCTGCCGACCTCCTACTTCGACCCGCTCGGCGTCGGCGGCGAGACGATCTTCACGTACGTGCTGATCTACACCTTCGGCATGCTGATCGGCCAGGACATCTGGCAGCGCGTGTTCACCGCCCGCAGCGACCGGACCGCCCGCTGGGGCGGCACGGTGGCCGGCACCTACTGCCTGGCCTACGCCGTGGCCGGCGCGGTGATCGGCACGGCCGCCAAGGTGCTCTACCCGGACCTGGGCAGCCCCGACGACGCCTTCGCCACCATCGTCAAGGACGAACTCCCCGTCGGTGTGCGCGGCCTGGTGCTGGCCGCCGCCCTGGCCGCCGTGATGTCGACCTCCTCCGGCGCCCTGATCGCCTGCGCCACGGTCGCCAACAACGACATCTGGTCCCGGCTGCGCGGCCTCGCCAAGCGCTCCGGGGAGCACGAGGAGCACGACGAGGTCGCCGGCAACCGCGCCTTCATCCTCGTCATGGGCCTCGCCGTGATCGGCACCGCGATCGCGCTGAACGACGTGGTCCAGGCGCTCACCGTGGCGTACAACCTGCTCGTCGGCGGCCTGCTGGTGCCCATCCTCGGCGGCCTGCTGTGGAAGCGCGGCACGGACCGGGGCGCGCTGGCCGCCGTCGCCGTCGGCGGCCTGGCCGTCATCGGCCTGATGGCCGGCTACGGCATCCTCGCCAACGAGCCCGTCTACTACGGCCTGCTGGCCTCCCTGGTGGCCTACGTCGCCGTCTCCCTGGCCACCCGGCCCACCGACGAGGCCGTCCTCGCCGCCTGGCGCGAACGCCTCGCCGGGCGGAGCCCCGAACTCCCGTCCGAAACGGTCCCGGCTCACCAGTAGAGTCATAGGGAAAGCAGTACATGCGCGACGAAGCGCAGGAAAGAAGGCATTTTCACCATGAGCAGCAACGAGACGCCCCGCGGCCCCGTCGACTCCTCCCGCGTCCCGCGGTACGCCGGCCCCGCGACCTTCGCCCGGCTGCCCCGCCTGGACGAGGTCGGCACCGCCGATGTCGCCGTGGTGGGCGTGCCGTTCGACTCCGGCGTCTCGTACCGGCCGGGCGCCCGCTTCGGCGGCAACGCCATCCGTGAGGCGTCCCGGCTGCTGCGCCCGTACAACCCGGCGCAGGACGCCTCCCCGTTCGCCCTCGCGCAGGTGGCCGACGGCGGCGACATCGCGGTGAACCCGTTCAACATCAACGAGGCCGTGGAGACCATCGAGGCCGCCGCCGACGACCTCCTCGGCACCGGCGCCCGCCTGATGACCCTCGGCGGCGACCACACCATCGCCCTGCCGCTGCTGCGCTCGGTCGCGAAGAAGCACGGCCCGGTCGCCCTCCTGCACTTCGACGCCCACCTGGACACCTGGGACACCTACTTCGGCGCCGAGTACACCCACGGCACCCCGTTCCGCCGCGCGGTGGAGGAGGGCATCCTCGACACCTCCGCCCTCTCCCACGTCGGCACCCGCGGCCCGCTGTACGGCAAGCAGGACCTCACCGACGACGAGAAGATGGGCTTCGGCATCGTCACCTCGGCGGACGTCTACCGCCGGGGCGCCGACGAGGTGGCCGACCAGCTGCGCCAGCGCATCGGCGACCGTCCGCTGTACATCTCCATCGACATCGACTGCCTGGACCCGGCGCACGCGCCCGGCACCGGCACCCCGGAGGCGGGCGGCATGACCTCCCGCGAGCTGCTGGAGATCCTGCGCGGGCTGGCGTCCTGCAACCTGGTCTCGGCCGACGTGGTCGAGGTGGCGCCCGCGTACGACCACGCCGAGATCACCTCGGTCGCGGCCTCCCACACGGCCTACGAACTGACCACCATCATGAGCCGCCGGATCGCCGCGGCCCGGAAGGACGCTGAAGCGAAGTGACCCACGACCACGACCTGGTACTCCGCCCCACGCCGGCGCAGATCACCGCCGCCCTGAACCCTCCCCCGGGGCGCAACGGCGGAGACCTGGTCGTGGAGACGCTGGCCGGGCTCGGCGCGACGACGGTCTTCGGCCTGCCCGGCCAGCACGCCCTCGGCATGTTCGACGCCCTGCGCCGCTCCTCGCTGCGCTACGTCGGCCTCCGGGTGGAGAACAACGCGGGCTTCGCGGCCGACGCGTACGGCAGGATCACCGGCGAGGCGGCCCCGCTGCTCCTCTCGACGGGCCCCGGCGCGCTGACGTCGCTGGCCGCGCTCCAGGAGGCGGCGGCGGCCAGCGCGCCGGTGCTGGCGATCGGCAGCCAGATCCCGGTGGCGGGACTGGGCGGGGCCCGCAAGGGCTACCTGCACGAACTGCCCGACCAGTCGGCCTCGTTCCGGGGCGTGGTGAAGTCGGTCCACACGGTCCGCAGCCAGTCCCAGATCCCGTCGGCGATCGCGGCGGCCTGGAAGTCGGCGCTGACCGCCCCGCACGGCCCGGTGTGGGTGGAGATCCCGCAGGACGTGCTGCTGGCCCCGGCCGCGCTGCCCGTGGTGACCGCGATGGACGCCACCCCCGACGACCTGCCCCCGCGCCCCGAACTGACGGCGCTGGCCGCCCACTTGCTGTCCCACGCCGAGCGCCCGGCGGTCATCGCGGGCGGCGGGGTCGTACGCTCGGACGCCTCGGGGAAGCTGCGGCTGCTGGCGGAGAGGCTGAACGCGCCGGTGGTGACGACGTTCGGCGGCAAGGGCGCGTTCCCGTGGAACCACCCCCTGTCCCTCCAGTCCTGGCTGGAGGACCGCCACACGACGGACTTCCTCGAGGACGCGGACGTCCTGCTGGTGGTCGGCTCGGGCCTCGGCGAACTCTCCTCGAACTACCACACGTTCAAGCCCCGCGGCCGGGTGATCCAGATCGAGGCGGACCCCGGCAAGCTGGAGTCCAACCACCCGGCCCTGGGCATCCACGCGGACGCCCGCCTCGCCCTCCAGGCCCTCCTGGAGACGACCGGGGAGCGCCCGGACGAGTCGGCACAGGAGCGGGTGCGCGAGCTGCTGGCGAAGGTGGCGGCCCGCATCGACGGGCAGGGCCTGACCCTGGAGCAGCGGGTCCTGTCGTCCGTCCGCCGGTCCCTCCCCGCCGGCTCCCCGTCCTTCTGGGACATGACGATCCTGGCGTACTGGGCCTGGTCGGCGTTCGACGCGCAGGGCCCGAACCTGATGCACTCGGCCCAGGGCGCGGGCGGCCTCGGCTACGGCTTCCCGGCGGCCCTCGGCGCGGCGGCGGCCGACCCGACCCGCCCGGTCCTGGCGGTCTCGGGCGACGGCGGCGCCCTGTACTCGATCGCCGAACTGGCCACGGCCAAGCAGTACGGCCTCCCCGTCACCTGGCTGATCGTCGACGACGGCGGCTACGGCATCCTGCGCGAGTACATGACGGACGCCTTCGGCGAACCGACGGCCACGGAACTCCACCGCCCGGACTACGTGGCCCTGGCGGAGTCCTTCGGCGTGACGGCCACCCACACGACCCCGGACTCCCTCCAGGAGGACCTGACGAGGGCTCTGTCGACCCCGGGCCCGTCGGTGGTCGTGCTCCCGGCGGTGCTGCGGATGTTCGCGCCCACCCATCTGGGCTGATCACGGGGCCGCCCGGTCAACTGCTCTGTCGCTCGCGTGACTTGATGGCCGGAAGGTGCCGACCCGGCCGGTGGACGGCCAGTATGCTCTGAGCCGCCGGTACTTCGATCGCCGTCCAGTGCTCCGGTCCGCCAGGGCCGGATCCCGCAGCGCGCGGGACGCTACGGCGAGAGGAGCGCTGGCATGGCAAGGAGCAGGCGTGGCACCGCGGAGAGCGAACCGGAACCGCTGCCCCGATGGGTACGGGTCGCGGTCGCGATCCTGACGCCATTGGCCCCCCTTGTCGCGGTGTGTGTGGAGGCGTTCGCCAAGTAGGGCGACGTCGCGGATGTGGTTCGGGCCGCAGGGACGACTTGCCGCATGGCGAGGTGAGTCCGACCGGCCCCTAATCGGCCGGACCCACCCGGCGCACGCGCTGCGGTCCGGCTCCGGTGGCACCCGGGGCCGGACCCCGCCGCGCCGACGTGCACCGACGAATGCGCGCCCATGCCCCCGCGTGGCGCCCATCGGCGCGGAGCACGTCACCCGCAACTCTAGCCAAATCCGTCCGCACGGGACGGTTTTCGGAATCGGTCGAACAGCCGGGTCCGATATGCCCGTTCGCGGGGCTGCGCGAACCGCCGCGCCCCGGTGAACCGGTGATGGTCCGGTAAAGAACCCCTTTTCCTCCGAACACGCGTGCAACTTTCCCACGCATTGACGAGTCCCATCAGGCAGCGCACGGGTGCGCTCAACGGCGTTCAGGGGGACGCCCGTACGACCTTCAAGGGGACTTTTCATGACTCACCGGACCACCGGCCGGGCCGGCGCGGTCGCGGCCGTCGTCAGTGCCGCGCTGCTCATACCCGCCGTCACCGCCGCCACCCCGGCCGCCGCCGCCACCCCGGCCGTGACCTGTACGTCGGCCAAGGCGGGACTCGCCGCCAAGCTGAAGAAGGACATCACCGCCGCCCTCGCCGGCCGCAAGGGCACCGTCGCCGTCGGCCTCTACGACCGCGGCACCAAGACCACCTGCACCCTGCGGGCCACCAGCGCCTACGACTCGGCCAGCACCGTCAAGGTCACCGTGCTCGCTGCACTGCTGTGGGACGCCAAGAAGCACAACCGGTACCTGTCGAGCACCGAGCAGTCGCTCGCCAAGGCCATGATCACCAAGTCCGACAACGACGCGACCAGCAAGCTCTGGAAGCAGCTCGGCATGACGAAGATCAAGGGCTTCCTGAAGGCCGCCGGCATGACCAAGACGGTGCCGGGCACGGGCGGCTACTGGGGCCTCACCCAGGAGAACGTCAACGACGAGCAGAAGCTGCTCCAGCTCGTCACCGCCAAGAACAGCGTGCTGAGCGACAACTCCCGCGACTACATCCAGAAGCTGATGGGCCAGGTCGTCTCCTCGCAGCGCTGGGGCACCCCGGCCGGCGCCCCGTCCTCCGTCTCCGTGCACGTCAAGAACGGCTGGCTGCAGCGCTCCACGCACGGCTGGCGCGTGCACAGCCTGGGCACCTTCAAGGGCGCCGGCCACGACTACGTGATCACCGTGCTGACGCAGGACAACAGCACCATGAACTACGGCGTGACCACCATCCAGAACGTCGCCAAGGCCATCCACAAGGACCTGGTGCCGGTCAAGTCCGGCGTCACCCGCTTCACCCCGACCAGCCGGCCGAGCGAGGCGTTCGTCGCCGCGCCGCCGCAGGGCTGACGCTTCACGGGACGGCTTCCCGGACGTCACCGGCCGGCCCTACGGTGACGGCCATGCGCCTGAGAACCGTATTCGCCGGCCTCGCCGCCGGCCTGGTGGGGGGGGGGGCCCCCCCCCCCCCCCCCGCCACCCCCCCCCCCCCCCCCCCCCCCCCCCCCCCCCTCCCCCCCCCCCCCCCCCCCCCCCCCC
>NZ_JBVJOT010000009.1:11158-51933 GCF_055583025.1 Streptomyces sp. NPDC104831 | reverse complement strand
GGGGCCTTCCAGGACCTCCCCGCCTTCCCCGGTGTTACCGCCCGTGCGCCAGGGACCTCCTTTCCCCTCCCCCCCCCCGGCTTGTGGGGTTTCCCCCCCCCCCCCCCCCGCCGGGCCCGCCGCCGCCCACTCGCCGGGCACCCACGCCTGTTCGCCGTACGCCGTCCTCGACCGCTTCTCCGACGCGCTCGACAAGACGACGTACGAGGGCACGTACACCGGCAACCTGTCCGCCCTCGCCGTGGACCGGGACGGCTCGCTCGCGGCCCTCGGGGACCGCTCGTCCCTCTTCCGGCTCGACGCCCGTACCCTCCGGCCGGAGGCGGTCGTCCGCCTCGCCGACGAGAAGGGCGCCGACCTCGACTCCGAGGGCCTGGTCGTGGACCGCGACGGCACCCGGCTGGTGTCCTCCGAGACCGAACCGTCCGTGCGCCGCTACAGCCCCGGCGGCGAGATCCTGGACCGGCTCCCGGTGCCCGCCGCCCTCCGGGTGGCCCCGGCCGGCCGGGCCACCGCCAACCAGACCTTCGAGGGCCTGACCCTGCTGCCCGGCGGCCGCACCCTGCTGGCCTCCATGGAGTACGCGATAGCGGGCGACTCCGCCGGCATCGTCCGCTTCCAGACCTGGCAGCGCCACCGGGGACGCTTCACGCCCGCCGCCCAGTACGCCTACCGCACCGACCCCGGCCTCGGCGTCCCGGAGGTCCAGGCCACCCCCGACGGCCGCCTCCTCGTCCTGGAGCGCGGCTTCACCGCCGGCGTCGGCAACACCGTCCGCCTCTACCTCGCCGACCCCCGGCGCGCGACGAACACCGCCGGCATCGAGAACCTGACGGGCCAGAGCGGAGTCCGGCTCGTCGAGAAGACCCTGCTGGCCGACATCGCGGCCTGCCCGAGCCTCGGCGCCACGGCCAGGCAGCCCCAGCCCAACCCCCTGCTGGACAACATCGAGGGCATGACGATCACCGGCCGCGACGCCAGGGGCCGCCTGAAGGTCCTCCTGGTCAGCGACGACAACCAGAACCCGGCCCAGACGACCCGTTTCTACTACCTGCGGGTACGCACCTGACGGAAGCCCCGCGACGAACCACCCGCCGCCCGCTCACGGCTGTGATCCGCCATGCGGAAGCGTCCGGCCCGTCGTCCGCCGCGGCCGAGCACGGGCCGTGAACCGGCGCGCCCGCCTCCGGTCGCGGTCCCGGCCCCGGAGGCAGCGGTCGGGGGCCCGCCCGCTATCCGGTCGCGGCCCGGCACCCGGCCGTGGGCCGTCGTGCGGAAGCGTCCGGCCGGTCGTCCGCCGCGGCCGTGCACGGGCCGTGGGCCGGCGCGCCCGCCTCCGGGCGGGGGCTCGGCTCCGGAGGCAGCGGTCGGGGGCCCGCCAGCCATCCGGTCGCGGGGCGGCGCCCGGCCGCGGGCCGCCCGAAGGGAGGGGCCGTCAGCCGTACTCCGGTCGTGGCCCGGCACCTGGCCATGGGCCGGCGCCCGGCCGAGGGCCGTCGTGCGGAGCGCCTGGGCCGTCGTGCGGAAGCGTCCGGCCCGTCGTCCGCCGCGGCCGAGCACGGGCCGTGGACCGGCGCGCCCGCCTGCGGTCGCGGACCCGGCCCCGAAGGCAGCGGTCGGGGGCCCGGCCCCGGAGGCAGCGGTCGGGGGCGCCGCCCTGGGGGCGCCGGGTGCGCGCCCGGCCCCGGAGGTACCGGTCGCGGGCCCGCCCGCCGCTTCCCCCCGCGCGCCGGCCCGCCCGCGGAATTGTTGCGGAGGGATGAAATCCGCATCGGCCCGCGTTGGTGTGTTGCGGCAGGGCAGGACGAACGGAAGGCACCGGCGTGGCAGCGCAACGGGGATGGGCACGGCGGCTCGCGGGATACGCCTGGCGGTATCCGAAGGACGTCGTCCTGGCCCTCGGCTCCTCCCTCGCCGGCATGGCGGTGATGGCCGTCGTCCCCCTGATCACCAAGGTGATCATCGACGACGTGATCGGCGACCACAGCCGTGCCATGGCCCCCTGGGCCGGCGCCCTCATAGGCGCCGCCGTCCTCGTCTACGTCCTCACCTACGTCCGCCGCTTCTACGGCGGCCGGCTCGCCCTGGACGTCCAGCACGACCTGCGGACCGAGATGTACCGGACGATCACCAGGCTGGACGGCCGCCGCCAGGACGAGCTGTCCACCGGGCAGGTCGTCGGCCGCGCCACCAGCGACCTCCAGCTGATCCAGGGCCTGCTGTTCATGCTCCCGATGACCATCGGGAACGTCCTGCTCTTCCTGATCTCCCTGGGGATCATGGCGTCGCTGTCGCTGCCGCTGACCCTGGTCGCCCTCGCCGTCGCCCCCGCCCTCGGCTGGATCGCCCGGCGCAGCCGCACCAAGCTGCACCCGGCCACCTGGTACGCCCAGGCGCAGGCCGCCGCCGTGGCCGGCGTGGTCGACGGCGCGGTCAGCGGCGTGCGCGTGGTCAAGGGCTTCGGGCAGGAGGAGCAGGAGACCAACAAGCTCCGCGAGGTCGGCCGCCGGCTGTTCGCGGGCCGGCTGCGCACGATCCGCCTGAACAGCCGCTACACCCCGGCGCTCCAGGCCGTCCCGGCGCTCGGCCAGGTCGCCATGCTGGCCCTCGGCGGCTGGCTCGCCGTGCACGGCCACATCACGCTCGGCACCTTCGTGGCCTTCTCCACCTACCTGGCCCAGCTCGTCGGCCCGGTCCGGATGCTCGCGATGGTGCTCACGGTCGGCCAGCAGGCCCGGGCCGGCACCGAACGCGTGCTGGAGCTGATCGACACCGAGCCGACCCTGACCGACGGCACCAGGGAACTGCCCGCCGACGCGCCCGCGACCGTCGAGTTCGACGACGTGACCTTCGGCTACGACGACGGGCGCCCGGTCCTGAAGGGCATCAGCTTCGAGATCCGGCCCGGCGAGACCCTCGCCGTCGTCGGCTCCTCCGGCTCCGGCAAGTCCACCCTCTCGCTGCTCCTGCCGCGCTTCTACGACGTCCACCGGGGCGCCGTCCTGGTCGGCGGCCACGACGTGCGCGAACTGACCCTGGACTCGCTGCGGGCCGCCATCGGACTCGTCCCCGAGGATTCGTTTCTCTTCTCCGACACCGTCCGCGCCAACATCGCCTACGGCCGCCCGGACGCCACCGACGAGGAGATCGAGGCAGCCGCCCGCGCCGCCCAGGCGGATCGTTTCATCGCCGAGCTGCCCGACGGCTACGCCACCAAGGTCGGCGAACACGGCCTGACCCTCTCCGGCGGCCAGCGCCAGCGCGTCGCGCTCGCCCGCGCCCTGCTCACCGACCCCCGCCTGCTGGTCCTGGACGACGCCACCTCGGCCGTCGACGCGCGCGTGGAGCACGAGATCCACGAGGCGCTGAAGCACGTGATGCGGGGCCGCACCACCCTGCTCATCGCCCACCGCCGCTCCACCCTGAACCTCGCCGACCGCATCGCCGTCCTGGACGGCGGCCGGCTCGCCGACCTCGGCACCCACGACGAGCTCCAGGAACGCTCGGCCCTGTACCGCCGGCTGCTCACCGACCCGGACGAGCTGGGCGGTGTCTCCCCGGGCCACGCCCGCCCGGCCGCGCCCGCCGACGACACCACCGTCCGCGACGAGCTGGACGCCGAGTTCGACGCCGAGCGGGGCGTCACCCCCCGGCTGTGGACCGGCGACCGCGAGCGCAAGGACCTGGCGCTCGCCGGCACCCCGGCCACCCCCGAACTGCTCGCCCAGGTCGAGGCGCTGCCCCCGGCCACCGACACCCCGGACATCGACGAGGGCCGCGCGACGCTGCCCGAGGACTCCTACGGCCTGCGCCGCCTGCTGCGCGGCTTCTGGCCGCCGCTGCTGGTCAGCCTGGCCCTGGTCGCCGTGGACGCGGGCGCGGGCCTGCTGCTGCCGGTGCTGATCCGGCACGGCATCGACTCGGGCGTGACCCGGATGGCGATCGGCGCGGTGTGGGCGGCCTCCCTGCTCGCCCTGCTGACCGTGCTGGTGCAGTGGGCCGCGCAGATCGCCGAGACCCGGATGACCGGGCGCACCGGCGAACGCGTGCTCTACACCCTGCGGCTGAAGATCTTCGCGCAGCTCCAGCGGCTCGGCCTGGACTACTACGAGCGCGAGCTGACCGGCCGGATCATGACGAGGATGACCACGGACGTCGACGCCCTGTCGACCTTCCTCCAGACGGGCCTGGTCACCGCGTTCGTCTCGGTCGTCACCTTCTTCGGCATCATGGGCGCCCTGCTGGTCCTCGACGTGCGGCTCGCCCTCGTCGTGTTCGCCACCCTGCCCCCGCTGGCCGTGGCCACCTTCTTCTTCCGCCGGGCCAGCGTGAAGGCGTACGAGCTGGCCCGCGAGCGGGTCTCGGGGGTCAACGCCGACCTCCAGGAGACCGTGGCCGGGCTGCGCATCGTGCAGGCGTTCCGCCGGGAGCGGGACGGCGGCCGGCGCTTCGCCGAGCGCAGCGACGGCTACCGGCGCGCCCGGGTGCGCGGCCAGCGGCTGATATCGGTGTACTTCCCGTTCGTCCAGCTGCTGTCCTCGGTCGCGGTGGCCTGCGTACTGATCGCGGGCGCGCACCGGGTCGAGGCGGCCACCCTCACCACCGGCGCCCTGGTGGCCTACCTGCTCTACATCGACCTGTTCTTCGCGCCCGTCCAGCAGCTCTCCCAGGTCTTCGACGGCTACCAGCAGGCCACCGTCTCGCTGGGCCGCATCCAGGAGCTGCTGCGCGAGCCGACGTCCACCGGGACCGCGGACGCCCCGCTGGAGGTCCTGTCGCTGCGCGGGGACATCGCCTTCGAGGACGTGCGGTTCGCCTACGGCGACGAGGAGGAGGCCCTCACCGGCATCGACCTGACGATCCCGGCCGGGCAGACGGTCGCCTTCGTCGGCGAGACGGGCGCGGGCAAGTCCACGCTGGTCAAGCTGGTCGCGCGGTTCTACGACCCGACCGGCGGGCGGGTCACGGCCGACGGCACGGACCTGCGCGACCTGGACCTCACCTCCTACCGGCACCGGCTCGGCGTGGTCCCGCAGGAGGCGTACCTCTTCCCGGGCACCGTCCGCGACGCCATCGCCTACGGCCGGCCCGACGCCACCGACGCCGAGGTGGAGGCGGCGGCCCGGTCGGTCGGCGCGCACGAGATGATCGCCCGGCTGCCGGGCGGCTATCTGCACGAGGTGGCCGAGCGCGGCCGGAACCTCTCGGCGGGCCAGCGCCAGCTGATCGCCCTCGCCCGCGCCGAACTCGTCGACCCGGACGTGCTGCTGCTGGACGAGGCCACGGCCGCCCTGGACCTGGCCACCGAGGCGCAGGTCAACCGGGCCACCGACCGGCTGGCGGGCCGTCGTACCACGCTGGTGGTGGCGCACCGGCTGACCACCGCCGCCCGGGCCGACCGGGTCGTGGTGATGGACCACGGCCGGGTCGCCGAGGACGGCACCCACGAGGAGCTGCTGGCCCGCGGCGGCCGGTACGCCGAGCTGTGGCGGACCTTCGTCGGCCGGTCCGAGCCGGAGGAACCGGTCGGCGCGGCCCGTTGAGGCCCCCCGCCGAAGCGTTCCGCTGACGGTCGTGCAACCATCCGGCACACGCGTGCGTCCGTACATCAGTACGGAGACGGGGGAGTGTGACCGGGTACGGGGAGGACGAAGTGGGCAGTGGTGGGATACGCCGGCGACTGGCGGTCGGTGCGGCCGTGCTGGCCGCGTCCGGGGCGCTCGCGCTGACGGCGACGGGGACCGCCGAGGCCGCGTCCGGCGGCTGCGCCGGGCGTGAGGTGCGGACCCTGCCGTTCAAGACCGGCATCACCCACGTCTACAAGAGCGCCGGCTACGTCTGCGCGGTGACCGTCGCCCGGAAGCCGGGCCCCGCCCAGACCATGTCGGTCAGCGTGCAGGCGCGCGGCAACCGGCCGGTCGTCGACAAGGGCCGCTACACCCACCACGCCGGCCCGGTGACCGTGCACGCCGGGCACCGCTGCGTGTGGATCAAGGGCGCGGTGGGCCGCTACTCCGTCAGCTCCGGCTGGATCCTGTGCTGAGCCGCTGACCGGCGGCCGGCCGGCGGACAGCGCAACGTCCTCTGGTGGGGCGGAACCCGCTGGGATAGTTTCCGGCGCACATCCTTCTCACAGGGGAGAGTGCGCATGCGCAAGGCGCTCAGATGGCTGCTCGCGCTCACGGTGCTCATCGGCACACTGGGCACGACGGTCCAGGCGGCCACCGCCGCCGCAGACGAGCCCACCGACATCAAGGACGAACTCCTGTCGATACCCGGCATGAGCCTGACGGAGGAGAAGCCCTACCCCGGCTACCGCTACTTCGTCCTGACCTACACCCAGCCGGTCGACCACCGCCACCCGGACCGGGGCACCTTCCAGCAGCGGATCACCGTGCTGCACAAGGACGCGAGCCGCCCCACCGTCTTCTACACCGGCGGCTACCACGTCTCCACCAGCCCCTCGCGCCGCGAGCCCACCCGGATCGTGGACGGCAACCAGGTCTCCCTGGAGTACCGCTACTTCACCCCCTCCCGCCCCGAGCCGGCCGACTGGTCCAAGCTCGACATCTGGCAGGCCGCGAGCGACCAGCACCGGGTGTTCCGGGCGCTGAAGGCCGTCTACCCCGCCAACTGGCTGGCCACCGGCGCCTCCAAGGGCGGCATGACGGCCACCTACTACGAGCGGTTCTACCCGGACGACATGGACGGCGTCGTCGCCTACGTCGCCCCGAACGACGTCGTGAACGACGAGGACTCGGCCTACGACCGCTTCTTCGCCCGCGTCGGCACCAAGGAGTGCCGGGACCGGCTGACCGCCGTGCAGCGCGAGGCGCTGGTGCGCCGCGAGCGGCTGGAGGAGAAGTACGCCGCGTACGCCGCCGGCAAGGGCCTCACCTTCGACACCATCGGCGGCCTGGACCGGGCCTACGAGGCGGTGGTGCTGGACTACGCGTGGGGCTTTTGGCAGTACAGCCTGCTCGACGACTGCGACACGGTCCCGGCGGACGCCGCCACGGCGACCGACGACGCGCTCTGGACCTCGCTGGACACCGTCTCCGGCTTCGACGCCTACACCGACCAGGGACTGGACCCCTACACCCCGTACTACTACCAGGCCGGCACCCAGCTGGGCGCCCCCGTCATCCACTTCCCCGGCATCGACCGGCGTCTGATCCGCTACGGCTACCAGCCGCCCCGCAACTACGTCCCCCGCTCCATCCCGATGCGGTTCCAGCCGCGGGCGATGCGCGACGTGGACACCTGGGTCCGGCACCACGCCACGCACATGCTCTTCGTCTACGGCCAGAACGACCCGTGGGGCTCGGAGCGCTTCCGGCTCGGCGCGGGCGCCCGTGACTCCTACGTCCTCACCGCGCCCGGCATGAACCACGGCGCGAACGTGGCGAGCCTGGTCGAGGGGGAGAAGAGCCTCGCCACCGCCCGCATCCTGGCCTGGGCGGGCCTCCCGCCGGCCGCCGTGGACCAGGCGAAGCCGCTGGCCCGCTACGACGCGCGGCTGGACGCCCGGGACCCGGAGCGGGAGCCCGCCCTGCGGCCCCGGGCGGCCGGCTAGTACCGCAGCCCGTGCCCGACCGGGTACAGCACCCGTGCCGGGTCGTCGGCCCGCTGCACCGGCACGGGAAGCCGCCCGCGCGGGGCCACCCGGCCGGCCAGCACCCGTGCGGCGGCGCGCAGTTCGACGTCCGTCCAGCAGTACGTGGCCAGGCAGGCCCGGACGGCGGGCAGCTGCGCGATGTCGTACGGGTTGCGGATCGCCACCACGGCCACCGGCTTGCCGGTGGCCAGCAGGCGGTCCACCAGGGTCCGCTGGGAGCTGCCCGCCGTCACGTTGTAGGTGGCCACCACCACCGCGTCCGCGTCCCCGGCCGCCGCGACCGCCTTGTCGGTGCTCGCCGGGGAGGGCGCGGTGCCGGTGGACAGGGCGGTGGCGGCGAAGCCCAGCTCGGTGAGGGCGGCGGCCAGCACACCGGTGGGCGGGCCGGTGGTGCCGGAGGGGGAGGCCGGGTCGGCGCCGACGACCAGCACCCGGTGTTCCCGGCGCCGGTCGAAGGGCAGCGTGCCGTCCTCGTTGACCAGCAGCGTGGTGGTGCGCTCGGCGATCCGGTCGGCGGCGGCCAGGTGGGTCCCGGTGCCCACCGTGCCCTCGATGCGGTCCGCGTGCGACCAGGGATGGTCGAACAGTCCGTACCGGGCCTTCAGCCGCAGGATGCGCAGGACCGATTCGTCGAGCCGGTCCTCGGTCAGCTCGCCCTCGCGCACGGCCGTCAGCACCGCGTTCCAGGCCACGTCCAGCGACGGCGGGTTGAGCAGCTGGTCCACGCCGGCCTTCAGGGCGAGCACCACCACCCGGTCGTCGCCGTACTTGGCGCGCACGCCCTGCATGCCGAGGGAGTCGGTGACGACGACCCCGTCGTAGCCGAGTTCCTCGCGCAGGATGCCGGTCAGGACGGGCCGGGACAGGGTGGCCGGGTCGCCGGAGCCGTCCAGGGCCGGGAACTGGATGTGCCCGGTCATGACCGTGTCGACGCCCGCCCGGATCGCGGCCCGGAACGGCACGGCGTCCAGCTCCTCCCACAGCTCGCGGCTGTGCGTGATGACCGGGAAGCCGTAGTGGCTGTCGACGGAGGTGTCCCCGTGGCCCGGGAAGTGCTTGGCGCTCGTCGCGACCCCGGCCGACCGGTACCCCCGCACCTCGGCGGCGACCAGCGCGGCGACCGCGTCCGGGTCGGCGCCGAAGGAGCGCACCCCGATGACCGGGTTGGCCGGGTTGACGTTCACGTCGGCGTCGGGGGAGTAGTCCTGGTGGATGCCGAGCGCGCGCAGTTCGGTGCCGGAGATCCGGCCGAGGGTCCGGGCGTCGGAGCGGGAGCGGCCCGCGCCGATCGCCATCGCGCCCGGCAGCAGCGTGGCGGGCCTGCCGATCCGGCACACCGCGCCGTGCTCCTGGTCGGTGGCGACGAGCACGGGCAGCCCGCGCGGCTGGTCGAGCGCGGCCCGCTGGATGCCGTCGGACAGGGCGGCGATCTGGTGCGGGTCGCGGGTGTTGTGCGCCCAGGTGAAGTAGATGATGCCGCCGACCCGGTACTTGGCGATCAGCTCGGCGGCGGTGCGGGCGCCCAGCTCCTTCAGGTTGGTGTCGGCGTCGGCCTGGTCGGGGTCGGTGGCGGAGTGGCCGTAGACCCGCGTCACGAACAGCTGGCCGACCTTCTCCTGAAGCGTCATGCGGGAGATCAGGGCGCGCAGCCGGCGGTCGTCGGCGGCCTGGGCGGCCGCCGGGACCGTCAGCGCGGCGGTGAGGCCCGCGGTCGCGGCGAGGACGGCGCGCCGGGACGGCCGTACGGCGTTTCTTCGCGTGCTTCCCGTGCCGGTGTCGCTTCCCGTGCTGGTGTCGGGCACGTGCGCTCCTTCCAGAGGAGAACCGCTGAAGGAAACTTCCGAGGAGTCACGAATATCCGGGAAGTTTCTTTCCGTCAAGGGACTGCACAGTAACCAGGAAAGGGCCGCCGGCCGGGGATTCCCGGGGCGCGTCCAGCCCCTGGACGGCCCGGGCCGCGCGCCGGACGAGCCGTCATCATGCGGCCATGCCCGCAGTCGAGATTCCCGGTTCCAAGTCCATCACCGCCCGCGCGCTCTTCCTCGCCGCCGCGGCCGACGGCGTCAGCACCCTGCTGCGGCCCCTGCGCTCCGACGACACCGAGGGCTTCGCCGAGGGCCTGACCCGGCTCGGCTACCGGGTCGCTCACGCCCCGGGGGCGTGGCGGATCGAGGGCCGCCCGCAGGGCCCCGCCGTGCCGGAGGCCGACGTCTACTGCCGCGACGGCGCCACCACCGCCCGCTTCCTGCCCACCCTGGCCGCCGCCGGCCGCGGCACCTACCGCTTCGACGCCTCCCCGCAGATGCGCCGCCGCCCCCTCGGCCCGCTCACCCGCGCCCTGCGCGGCCTCGGCGTGGACCTGCGGCACGAGGACGCCGAGGGCCACCACCCGCTCACCGTGCACGCCGCGGGCGTCGAGGGCGGCGAGGTCGTGCTGGACGCCGGCCAGTCCTCCCAGTACCTGACCGCGCTGCTGCTGCTCGGCCCGCTCACCCGCACCGGACTGCGCATCCGGGTCACCGACCTGGTGTCCGCGCCGTACGTGGAGATCACCCTCGCGATGATGCGGGCGTTCGGCGTGGACGTGACCCGCGACGGCCCGGTGTACGACGTGCCGCCCGGCGGCTACCGCGCCACCACCTACGCCGTCGAGCCGGACGCCTCCACCGCGAGCTACTTCTTCGCCGCCGCCGCGCTCACCCCGGGCCGCGAGGTCACCGTGCCCGGTCTCGGCACCGGCGCCCTCCAGGGCGACCTGCGCTTCGTGGAGGTGCTGCGCCGGATGGGTGCCGACGTGGAGGTCGCCGGGGACCGCACGACCGTGCGCGGCACCGGGGAACTGCGCGGGCTCACCGTGAACATGCGGGACGTCTCCGACACGATGCCGACGCTGGCCGCGATCGCGCCGTTCGCCTCGGGCCCGGTGCGCATCGAGGACGTCGGCAACACCCGGGTGAAGGAGTGCGACCGCCTTCAGGCGTGCGCGGACAACCTGCGGCGGCTCGGCGTCGGGGTGGCGACCGGACCGGACTGGATCGAGGTCCGGCCCGGTGCCCCGGCGCCCGGGGTGGAGATCAAGACCTTCGGCGACCACCGCATCGTGATGTCCTTCGCCGTGACCGCCCTGCGCGCGCCCGGCCTGACGTACGACGACCCCGGCTGCGTGCGCAAGACGTTCCCCGGTTTCCACGAGGCGTTCGCGGCGCTGCCCGCCGCCGGCTGACGGCGGCCGGCCGCCGGCACCGGGCCGCTCACGGTACGGCCGGGTCCGCCGCGGGCGCCTCGCGGTCGCGCAGTTCGGGGGTGGCCGTGGCGACCCCGGCGACCGCCAGCACGCACAGCACCCCGCCGGTCACCAGCGCGGTGGTGCCGGAGGTCCAGCCGGCGAGCAGGCCGCCGCGCGCGTTGCCGAGGCTCGGGCCCGCCTGGCCGACGATCTGCTCCGCCGCGGTGACCCGGCCGAGCAGCGCGTCCGGGGTGCGGGTCTGCACGATCGTGGACCGGGAGACCACCGCCGTGGCGTCCGCCGCCCCGGCCAGCACCAGCAGCGCGAGGCCCAGCCAGGGGTTGGTGGACAGGCCGAACAGGACCAGGGACGCGCCCCAGGTGGCGGACGCGCACAGCATCACCGGGCCCGGCCGGGCGAGTCGGGTCAGCGAGCCGGACAGCGCGGCCGCCGCGACCCCGCCGACCGCCAGCGCCGACAGGAACAGCCCGAGGGTGCGCGGGTCGTCGCCGAACCGTTCGGCGTTGACCAGCGGGAAGAGGCTGCCCGGGAACGACAGCACGGTGGCGGCCAGGTCGGTGATCAGCGCACCGCGCACCACCCGGTGCCCGGCCAGGAACCGCAGCCCGTCCAGTGCGCCGCGCAGCCCCGGCCGGGCGGGCGCCCCCTCGGGCGGCAGCGGGGGCAGCCCGAAGGCGCCGTAGAAGGCGAGCCCGAAGCTCAGGGCGTCCAGCAGGTAGCAGACGCCCATGCCGAACCAGCCGAGCAGCACCCCGGCCAGCGCGGGCCCGATCAGCATCATCGACTGCCAGGTGACCTGTTGCAGCGCGAGCCCGGCGGCCACCTGGTCCTTGGGCAGCAGCCGGGGCAGGAACACCCCGGCGGCCGGGGCGCCGAGCGCGCCGAACGCGGACTGCGCGGCGACCAGCAGCAGCACCCCGGCCACCGGCACGTGCCCGGTGAAGCCCTGCGCGGCGAGCGCGAGGGAGCAGACCGCCTGGCCGACGGTGGCCGCGAGGTACACCCGCCGCCGGTCGGCCCGGTCCGCCCACGCCCCGGCGAACAGCCCGAACCCGGCCAGCGGAAGCGCCTGGGCGAGTCCCACGGCGCCGGTCCAGGCGGTGCTGTGGGTCTGGTCCCACACCTGGTACATGACCGTCACCATGGTCATGAACCCGCCGAGCACGGACACGGACCGCCCGAACAGCAGCCGCCGGAAGACGGGCGAGGTGCGCAGCGGCCGTATGTCGACGAGGGAGCGGGCGAGGCTCATGAGCGGAGGCGGGCGCACGGCCCCGGCAGCGGTGTCACCGGGGGAGGCTAGCCGCGCCCCCCGGTGCCCGCCAGCGAATATCGCCGCTCAGGCGGCCTCCCCCAGCAGCCGCGCCAGGTGCTCCCGCCCGTCGCCGAGCAGCTCCTCCAGCGGCGCGGCCGACTCGTGCCAGCGCTTCTCGTACTCCCAGCACAGCCAGCCGTCCCAGTCCCGCCGGGACAGCACCTCCACGCACTCGGCGAGCGGCAGCACCCCGGCGCCGAGCGGCAGCGGGGTGGTGTCCCCGGCCGAGGCGACGTCCTTGACCTGGACGTAGCCGAGGTGCGGGGCGAGGGCCGCGTAGCTGTCGGCCGGCTGCTCGCCGCCCCGCCAGGTGTGCAGCACGTCCCACAGCGCGCCCACGTGCCGGTGCCCGACCGGGCCGAGGATCCGGATCGCGTCGGCGCCGGTGCGGTGCGAGTCGTGGGTCTCCAGCAGGATCCGCACGCCGAGCGCGGCGGCGTCCTCGGCGGCGGCGCCGAGCCGCCGCGCGGCGATCGCGTCGGACTCCTTGCGGGGCCGGTCGGCGTCGGCACCCGGGAAGACCCGCACGAAGGGCGCCCCGAGGTCGTGCGCCAGCCCCAGCAGCTCCCGGATCTCCGCCAGCACGGGCCCGTCCTCGCCCGGCGCGGCCACCCGGGCGTACCCGGCCAGCCCCACCACCTCCACCCCGGCCCCCCGGAACAGCGCGGCGGCCTCCGCGCGCTCGGCGGGACCGAGTCCCGGATGCACCGGTTCCTCGGGATGGGCCCGCAGCTCGACGCCGTGGTACCCGTGCGCGGTCGCGAGCGAGAGAACGTCCGGGAGGGGCAGCCCGGGGACACCGAGGGTGGAGAACGCCAGCTTCATGAGGTCGTCGCGTACCCGCCGACCGCCGGTGTCATGCACCGCCCTCAGGTCGTCCGGGGCACGCCCGTGGACCCCCGCACCATCAACTCCCCGCGTATCGAGGCGATACCGCCCGGCGGGGGCTCCTCGCGGCCCATGGCGACGCGGCCCGCCCTCGCGCCCGCTTCCGCCAGGGGCAGGCGGACCGTGGTCAGGGAGGGGACCGCGTCGAGGCTGAAGGGGAGGTCGTCGAAGCCGGCGACCGAGACGTCCTCGGGGATGCGCAGCCCGGACTCGCGCAGCGCGGCGCACGCGCCGAGGGCGACGGAGTCGTTCGCGGCCACGATCCCCGTCAGGGACGGATCGCGGCGCAGCAGTTCCAGCGTGGCCTCGTAGCCGGATCGGCGGTCGTAGCGGCCGTACACCGTCCGGCGCGGGTCGTCCTCGACGCCGGCCGCCGCGAGCGCGGCGCGGTGGCCCTCCAGGCGGTGCCGGGTGGTCGTCCGGTCCCCGGGCCCGGCGATGTAGCCCAGCCGGCGGTGGCCGAGGCCGAGGAGGTGGGCGGTCAGCGCGCGGGCGCCGCCCCGGTTGTCGAAGGTGAGCGCGATGGCGTCGGTGTCCGGCGCCGGGGGCCGCCCGCACAGCACCACCCGCGTCCCGGCGTCCGCGAGCTTGCGCAGCTTCGCCGCCACCGCCGCCGCGTGCGGCACGTCCTCCACGGCCCCGCCGGTCAGCACCACGGCCGCCGCCCGCTGCCGCTGGAGCAGCGTCAGATAGGTCAGCTCCCGCTCGGCCGACCCCCCGGTGTTGCAGACGACCGCCAGCCGCTCCCCGCCGGCGCGCCCGCCGGGCCCGCCGATCTCGCCCTGGATCGCGCTCGCCATGATCCCGAAGAAGGGGTCGGCGATGTCGTTGACGAGGATGCCCACCAGGTCGGAGGTGGCCGCGGCGAGCGCGCTGGCCGGGCCGTTGAGGACGTAGTCCAGTTCGTCCACCGCCCGCAGCACCCGTTCCCGGGTGGCGGCGGCGACCGGGTAGTTGCCGTTCAGCACGCGCGACACCGTCGCGGGGGAGACCTGGGCGCGGGCCGCCACGTCCGCCAGGGTCACGGTCATCTCGTCGTCCTCCGGTCACGCGTCGTGTCGTACGCCCTCGTGGAACGGCCAGGACGGTGTCCTGGCCCCGACCTGACCTTAAGGCCCCGGCACCCGAGTTGTTCGCCCGCTCGAACAACTCGGCGGGGAACACGGTCTTGTCCAGACCACGTGCAGAGGCTAGCTTCTCACCAGATAGAAAGCGCTTGCTACACCGGACCGCGAAAGGGACTCACGTGACACGCAAGACGGTGCGAATCGCCATGAACGGCGTGACCGGGCGCATGGGCTACCGCCAGCACCTCGTCCGGTCCATCCTCGCCCTGCGCGAGCAGGGCGGCCTCGACCTCGGCGACGGCACCGTGCTGTGGCCCGAGCCGATCCTGCTCGGCCGCCGTGAGCACGCCCTGCGGGAGATCGCCGACCGCCACGGCCTCGACCACGTCTCCACCGACCTGGACGCCGTCCTCACCGACCCGTCCGTCGACGTCTACTTCGACTCCCAGGTCACCTCCGCCCGCGAGGAGGCCCTCGCCAAGGCGATCGGGGCCGGGAAGCACGTCTACACCGAGAAGCCCACCGCCACCGGCCTGGACGGCGCGCTCCGGCTGGCCCGACTCGCCCACGACAAGGGCGTCCGGCACGGCGTCGTCCAGGACAAGATCTTCCTGCCGGGCCTGCTGAAGCTGAAGCGCCTCGTCGACGGCGGCTTCTTCGGCCGGATCCTCTCCGTGCGCGGCGAGTTCGGCTACTGGGTCTTCGAGGGCGACTGGCAGGCCGCGCAGCGCCCCTCCTGGAACTACCGCGCCGAGGACGGCGGCGGCATCGTCGTCGACATGTTCCCGCACTGGGAGTACGTGCTGCACGAGCTGTTCGGCCGGGTGAAGTCCGTGCAGGCCCTGGCCACCACCCACATCCCGCAGCGCTGGGACGAGCAGGGCAAGCCCTACGACGCCACCGCCGACGACGCCGCCTACGGCGTCTTCGAGCTGGAGGGCGGCATCGTCGCCCAGATCAACTCCTCCTGGGCCGTGCGCGTCCACCGCGACGAACTGGTGGAGTTCCAGGTCGACGGCACGGAGGGCTCGGCCGTGGCCGGGCTGCGCACCTGCCGCGTCCAGCACCGCGGCGCCACCCCCAAGCCGGTGTGGAACCCGGACGTCCCCGCCACCGAGGTCTTCCGCGACCAGTGGCAGGAGGTCCCCGACAACACCGAGTTCGACAACGGCTTCAAGGCCCAGTGGGAGCTGTTCCTCAAGCACGTCTACGCCGACGCCCCCTACCACTGGGACCTGCTGGCCGGCGCCCGCGGCGTCCAGCTCGCCGAACTGGGCCTGAGGTCCTCCGCCGAGGGCCGCCGCGTCGACGTCCCGGAGATCTCGCTGTGACCCTCCGCCTCCCCGCCGCCGACGGCACCCTGCGGGCGTACGAGCCCCGCCCCGAGCCGCTCGCCTTCACCCCCGGCACGCCCTTCACCTCCCGTACGGTCTTCTCGGCGGCCCACGTCGTCGCCGACCCCTTCGCCGACGTCACGCCCGACTCGCCCGCCGCCGTCGACTGGGACGCCACCCTCGCCTTCCGCCGCCACCTGTGGTCCCACGGGCTCGGCGTCGCCGAGGCGATGGACACCGCCCAGCGCGGCATGGGCCTGGACTGGGCGGGCGCGGCCGAACTGATCCGGCGCAGCGCGGCCGAGGCCCGCGCCGTGGGCGGCCGGATCGCCTGCGGCGCCGGCACCGACCAGCTCGCCGCCGGCACCCTCGCCGAGGTCCGCGCGGCCTACGAGGAACAGCTCGCCGTGGTCGAGGAGGCCGGCGCCCAGGCCGTCGTCATGGCCTCCCGCGCCCTGGCCGCCACCGCCCGCGGCCCCGAGGACTACCTGGAGATCTACGGCCACCTGCTGCGCCAGGCCGCCGAGCCGGTGATCCTGCACTGGCTGGGCCCGATGTTCGACCCGGCCCTGGAGGGCTACTGGGGCTCGTCCGACCTGGACGCGGCCACCGGCACCTTCCTGGAGGTGATCGCCGCCCACCCGGACAAGGTCGACGGCGTCAAGATCTCGCTCCTCGACGCCCGGCGCGAGGTCGACCTCAGGCGCCGTCTCCCGCAGGGCGTGCGCTGCTACACCGGCGACGACTTCCACTACCCGGAGCTGATCGCGGGCGACGAGAAGGGCTTCAGCCACGCCCTGCTCGGCGTCTTCGACCCGCTGGGCCCGCTGGCGGCCCAGGCGGTACGCGTCCTGGACACCGGCGACGTGCCGGGCTTCCGCGCCCTCCTGGACCCCACGGTGGAACTGTCCCGGCACCTCTTCCAGCCCCCGACCCGCTTCTACAAGACGGGCGTGGTCCTCCTCGCCTGGCTCGCGGGTCACCAGGACCACTTCGCGATGGTCGGCGGCCTCCAGTCGGCCCGCTCCCTCCCGCACCTGGCCCGCGCCTACGAACTCGCCGACTCCCTGGGCCTGTTCCCCGACCCCGAACTGGCCGGGGAACGCATGAGGACCCTGCTGTCGCTGTACGGAGTGACCCGATGAACCCCGGCCTCGCCCGCTTCTCCGTCAACCAGATGACGGTCAGGCAACTGTCGCTGCCCGAACTGGCCGACGCCTGCGCCCGCCTGGGCATCACCCAGGTGGGCCTGTGGCGGGAGCCGGTCCAGGCGTACGGCGTGGAGGCGGCCGCCAAGCTGGTCCGCGACGCGGGCCTGACGGTGACCACCCTGTGCCGGGGCGGCTTCCTCACGGCCATCGATCCCGTCGAGCGGGCCGAGGCGCTGGGCGACAACCACGCGGCCATCGAGGAGGCCGCCGCGCTCGGCACGGACACCCT
Source organism: Streptomyces sp. NPDC104831 (assembly GCF_055583025.1). Lineage (NCBI taxonomy): Bacteria > Bacillati > Actinomycetota > Actinomycetes > Kitasatosporales > Streptomycetaceae > Streptomyces > Streptomyces sp. NPDC104831. The sequence continues at coordinate 35,024 of NZ_JBVJOT010000009.1, read as the reverse complement.
GGTCCTGGTCTCCGGCGGCCTCCCGCTGTTCAGCAAGGACCTGCACGGCGCCCGCGAACGCGTCGCCGACGCCCTGGCCGTCCTCGCGCCCTACGCGGCCGAACGCGGCGTGCGCCTCGCCATCGAGCCCCTGCACCCCATGTACGCGGCCGACCGCTGCGTGGTCTCCACGCTCGCCCAGGCCCTGGACCTGGCCGAACGCTTCCCCGCGGAGCAGGTGGGCGTCGCCGTGGACACGTACCACGTCTGGTGGGACGACCGGGCCCCCGCCCAGATCGCCCGCGCGGGCGCGGCGGGCCGCATCCACACCTTCCAGCTCGCCGACTGGACCACCCCCCTGCCCGAGGGCGTCCTCAACGGCCGGGGCCAGATCGGCGACGGCGCGATCGACATGCGCGAGTGGAGGGGCCGCGTGGAGGCGGCCGGCTACACGGGCCCCATCGAAGTGGAGCTGTTCAACGAGGAGTTGTGGGCGCGGGACGGGCGGGAGGTACTGGCCGAAACCGTCGAACGTTTCCTCGCACATGTGATCTGATAAGGGGCATGAGCGACACGCTGGGTCCACTGGAACGGATCGGCGGCCGCTGGGTCCTCGGCGACACCCGGCGGCCGGACGGCACGTGGGTGGAGTTCCGCGAGGAGGGACTCCACCAGCACGAACCGGACACCGGGGGCCTGCTGGTCCCGTGGTCCAGGATCATGCTGGGCGTGCGCGTCACCCTGGGCTCGAAGTACCCGCGCAGGGACCACGGGACGGGCCTGCGCAACGTCGTGCCGGGCCCCTGGAAGGGCCACGCCTCCGGCTACCTGCACATGACCCTGCGCCATCCGTACGAGGACCACGTCCTCCGGTTCGGCATGCACCCCGGCCTGTACGACCTGACCGAGGTGGTCCTGCTGGAGCGACTCCTCACCCACGCCGTGGCGGAGAAGCAACCGCACCGCCTGGCCGACCCTGACCAAGTGGCCCGCATGGTCGGGTACCTGGCCCCGCTGCGGCCCCGGACGTCCAAGGCGTACACCCGCGCGGTGACGGAGGCGTTCGGCCTGGCGGCCGGCCCGTCCTGACGTCAGCCCAACCGTCCTTCCTTGACGGCGGACACGAACGAGGCCCAGCCGTCCGCGGAGAAGAGGACGGCGGGGCCGGGGACGGTCTTGCTGTCGCGCACGGGTACGTCGGCGTGGTCACGGGCGACTTCGAGGCATTCCGATTGGCTGCCGTCGCTGTAGCTGGACTTGTGCCAACCGGTGAGGCTGGACGAGTCCGAGACCGTGCGCTCACTGCTGACCATGTGCGTGTTCCTTCGCTGCGGCTCTGACGAGGGCCAGTGACTCCTGCTGCGACAGGGCGTCACTCAGCGCCAGAGCGTAAGACGTCTGACACGCACTCACCGACGACGGGTCATCGATCAGTCGCCCGGTTTCGAACGCGTCGACGTACGCCACCGGAGCAGAGTCATCGAAACTCATCAGAGTGAGCAGGCTCGTCATGAGTGAGTGCGCGCCGACCCGGTATGGAAGGACATGCAGCCGGATCCGCCGTGCCTCGGCCATATTGGCGATCTTGTGCAGTTGTTCCGCCATGGTGTGAGGACCACCCACCGGGCGACGCAGCACGGCCTCGTCGAGCAGCGCCCAGATGACTGGGGCCGACGGTCCCTCCAGAATCTTGGCACGACTTGTTCGAGTGACAACTTCCCTGTCAAGGTCCTCATCTGTGTAGTTGGGGTGATAGGCGGCAAACACGGCCCGCGCGTACTCCGGTGTCTGAAGCAGCCCGGGAACGAGTGTGAGCGCGAACAACTGAATTAGTAACGCGTGTTGTTCCAGCTCGCGGGCGGCAGCGAAGCGAGGGGCGAAGAACTGACTCTCCAAATCCTCCAACCACCTCTCGAAGAACCCACCCGTCCCCAACGCCTGGTCGATCCGACGGGCGTCATCCGGCTTGGGGAGCCGCCTTCCCGCCTCCCAGTGACTGATCAACGTGGGGGAGCAGACCACGATCTCGCTGAGTTGCTCCTGGGTGAGGCCGGCCGCGATGCGTCGCAGCCTCAGTTCCTCCCCGTACTTCTCGCGCGGCGTCTTCGGCCTGCGGACGATGCTCATCCGGCCAACTCCCTTGGTGACAGGCGCAATGTCAACCCCCCGCCCCTGGCAGCGTAGCCACAACCGACCCCACTCTGTGAGGAAATCAGCACACACCGCAGTCACCGCAGGTGAGAAAGCAGGTCGGTATGACCCGTCTCCTGGCCCGGTTGGTCAGGCCGTCGCGTCGGCGCCGCAGGCCGGTCGCGTCCCCGCCGTACCCGGAGGTGTCCCCGTACTCGTGCCCGTACGTCGGCGGACCCACGGCGTACCGCAGGGGCGAGGCTCCCCTGCGCGGTGAGGACAGCCCGCTCGTCCGCCCGTACCTCGCCCTGGTGGAGACCCGCGCATGAACGAGCGGACGCACGAGGACCCGCCGGCGAACGGGCGCCTGCTCCCGTGGACCGGTGAGGAGGGCAAGCCCTGCTATGTGCTGGGCGACGGCACGGGCTATGTGTCCCGGCTCGCGGACCAGGTCGAGAGCGTGCAGCTCGGGATGGCCGGCGAGCTGATCGACCACGCGGCCGAACTCCTCACCGCGCACCGCCTGACGGACCGGGAACTGCACTACCTCGCCCGGCAGCTCACCGCGTCCCTGCGGGAGGTCAAACGGGTCGCGGAGAGCAGGGGGGCGCGGCTGCCGGGCGGTTAGAAGAACACCCCGCAGCGCAGCAGGACGTTCGCGTACGGGCGGGCCTCGCCCGTACGGACGATCAGCCGGGCGCCGGACGAGAGGTCCTTCAGGCGCTCGTGCGGGACGTAGGCCAGGTCGGGGAAGCGGCCGGTGAGCAGGGCCGTCGCCGCCGGGTTGGCCTCCCGGACCTCTTCGGCGGCCGTCGCGCCCTCCACCACCAGCTCGGCCAGCAGGCCGTCCAGGACGTCGGCGAAGGACGGCACGCCCGCCCGGAAGGCCAGGTCCACGACCCGGGGCCCGTCGGGTATCGGCATCCCCGCGTCACACACCAGTACTCCGTGGCCGTGACCGAGTTCGGCCAGCGCCCCGGCCAGGTGACGGTTCAGGATCCCCGCCTTCTTCACCGCGCACCCCCAGAACCGGCGGAGCCCGGCGCCTCGATCTCCGCCGCCGTCGGGTACGACTCCTGCGCGCCCCGCCGCGTCACGGCCGCCGCGCCCACCCGGGCCGCGTAGGCCGCCGCCTCCGCGAGGGTCGCGCCCGCGCCCAGCCGCCAGGCCAGCGCGGCGGTGAACGCGTCGCCCGCGCCGGTGGTGTCCACGGCGTCCACCTTCACCGACGGCACCAGGGACGTCCCCGAGCCGTCGCACACCAGCGCGCCCCGCGCGCCCAGCGTGACCACCACGGAGCGCGGCCCCTCGGCCAGCAGCAGCCGCGCCCAGTCGGCGGGGTCGTCGCCGGCCCGCGTGTCCCCGAGGATCACCCGGGCCTCGTGCTCGTTGACGATCAGCGGATCGCAGGCGGCCAGCACCTCGGCGGGCAGCTCGCGCGGCGGGGACGGGTTCAGCACGAAGCGGCTGCCCGGCGCCAGGCCGCGCACCACCTCCACGACCGTCTCCAGCGGGATCTCCAGCTGCGCCGACACCACCCGCGAGGCCCGGAACAGGCCGTCGGCGGCCCGCACGTCCTCGGGCCGCAGCCGCGCGTTGGCGCCCGGCGACACCACGATGCTGTTGTCCCCGTCCGGGTCCACGGTGATCAGCGCCACGCCCGTCGGTGCGCCGCCCACCAGCACGCCCGCCGTGTCCACCCCGGCCGCGCGCAGGGAGTCCAGCAGCAGCCGGCCGTGGCCGTCGTCGCCGACCCGCGCCAGCAGGGCCGTACGCGCCGTGAGGCGGGCCGCCGCGACCGCCTGGTTGGCGCCCTTGCCGCCCGGGTGCACGGCCAGATCGCCGCCGAGCACCGTCTCGCCCGCGGCCGGCCGCCGCTCGACGCCGATCACCAGGTCCGCGTTGGCCGAACCCACGACCAGCAGGTCGTAGTCGTACATGAGTTGACTCCCCTGAGAGATGACCCGGGGCGGGCGGTCCCGGAAGCTGCCCGGGGCCGCCCGCCCTGCCGTGGTCCGTCAGCCGGTGAACCCGGCCACGTTGTCCTTCGTGACCACCTTCACCGGCACCTTCACCGTCGGCTCCACCTTCTCGCCCCGAACCGCCTTCAGGGCGTTGTCCACGGCGATCCGGCCCAGCTGCGAGGGCTGCTGGGCGACCGACGCGTACAGCGTGCCGCCCTTGACCGCCGTCAGCCCGTCCGGGGTGCCGTCGAAGCCGACCACCTGCACCGACCTGCCCGCCTTGGAGCCGAGCGCCTTGATCGCGCCGAGGGCCATCTCGTCGTTGGCGGCGATGACGCCCTGCACGTCCGGGTGGGCCTGGAGCAGGTTCGACATCACGTCCAGGCCCTTGGTCCGGTCGAAGTCGGCGGGCTGCTGGGCCAGCACCCGGATGCCCGGGTAGGCCTTCAGGCCCTTGGCGAAGCCGGCCGCCCGCTCACGCGCCGCCGACGTGCCCGCCTGCCCCTGGAGGATGACGATCTTCCCCTTGCCGCCCAGCTTCTCGGCGACGGTCTTCGCGGCCAGCTCACCGCCGGCGACGTTGTCGGAGGCCACCAGCGTGGCCACGGACGCCCGGTTGACGCCCCGGTCCACGGCGACGACGGGGATGTCCGCCTTGCCCGCGGCCTTCACCGAGTTGCTCGCCGCGTCCGAGTCCACCGGGTTGACGATGATGCCGTCCAGGCTCGTACTGGTGAAGTTCTGGAGCTGGTTGGCCTGCTGGGAGGCGTCGTTCTGGGCGTCGGTGACGTTCAGGTCCACGCCCAGCCTCCTCGCCTCGGCCTGCGCGCCGGACCGGATCTGCACGAAGAACGGGTTGTTGAGGGTGGACAGGGACAGGCCCAGCCGCGGGTTCGCCGACGAGGACGAACCGCCGTGCAGCAGCGAGGTGGCGCCGACCACGGCCACGGTGACCACCGCCGCCAGCGCGTACGTCACCGCCTGCCTGCCCTTCGGCCCGCCCGCGCCGGCGGCCGCCGGGACCGCGCCGGCCTTGCGGCGCACGGTGTCCAGCAGCACCGCCAGCGCGATGACGACACCGATCACGACCTGCTGCCAGAACGCGGACACCGACAGCAGGTTCAGCCCGTTGCGGAGCACCGCGAGGATCAGCGCGCCGATCAGCGTGCCGGACGCCTTGCCAGTGCCGCCCGCCAGCGAGGCACCGCCGATGACGACGGCGGCGATCGCGTCCAGCTCGTAGCCGTCGGCGGCCTGCGGCTGCGCCGAGGACAGCCGGGCGGCCAGCACCACGCCCGCGACGGCGGCGAACAGCCCGGACAGGGCGTAGATGGCGAGCTTCTGCCGCTTGACCCTGAGGCCGGACAGCCGGGCGGCCTCCTCGTTGCCGCCGATGGCGTACATGGACCGGCCGATGTAGGTCCGGCCGAGCACCACGGCGGCGATCAGCCCCATCACCACCATGACCAGCACCGGCACCGGCAGCCAGCCGCCGAGGGTGTCGCCGAGGTGGGAGACCGAGCCGGGGAACGCGATGGGGGAGCCCTGGGAGATCACCAGGGCCAGACCACGGCCCACCGACAGCATGGCCAGCGTCGCGATGAACGGCGGCAGCTTGCCGTAGGCGATGAGGAAACCGTTCACCAGGCCGGCGACGACGCCCGTGGCGACCGCCAGGACCACCGCGAGCGCGACCGGCACCCCGTGCGAGGTGGCGCTCCAGCCCAGCATGGTCGCCGACAGCGCGGCCACCGAACCCACGGACAGGTCGATGCCCGCGGAGACGATCACGAACGTCACACCGAAGGCGAGGATCGCCGTCACCGCGGCCTGCACGCCGATGTTCAGCAGGTTGTCCGTGGTCATGAAGTCACCCGACAGCGCCGACAGGGCGATGACGAGGACGATCAGCGCGGTGAGCGCGCCGTTGTCGAGCAGCAGCCGGCGCAGGGTCCCCGGGGCGCCACTCGCGCCCGGCCGGCTCTTGAGCGTGTCAGTGGCCACGGGGGCCCTCCTTCTCGGTGGTGGGGGTGGAGACGGCGAGGGACATCACCGCGTCCTGGGTCGCCTCTTCGGCGGAGAGTTCGCCGGCGATGCGGCCCTGGGCCATCACCAGCACCCGGTCGCTCATGCCGAGCACCTCGGGCAGATCGCTGGAGATCATCAGGACGGCGGCACCGGCGGCCGTCAGTTCGTTGATCAGCTGGTAGATCTCGACCTTGGCGCCGACGTCGATGCCGCGCGTCGGCTCGTCGAGGATCAGCACCTTGGTGTCGGCCAGCAGCCACTTGCCGATGACGACCTTCTGCTGGTTGCCGCCGGACAGGGTCCGCACGCGCTGCCCGAGGCCCGCCATGCGCACCCCGAGCTGCCCGGCGATCCGCTCGGCGGCGGCGTGCTGGCCCTTGCGGTCCACCAGCCCCGCCCGGGTGGCCGCGCGCAGCGTCACCAGCCCGAGGTTCTCCTCGACGGAGGCGTCCAGCACCAGCCCCTGGCCCTTGCGGTCCTCCGGCACGAGCCCGATCCCGGCGTCCATCGCGGCGTTCACGTCGTGCCGCTTCAGCTCCGCGCCGGACACCCGGACGACCCCGCGGTCGTAGGGGTCGGCGCCGAACACGGCCCGCACGACCTCGGTCCGCCCGGCACCCACCAGCCCCGCGATGCCGACGACCTCACCGGCGTGCACCTCGAAGCTCACGTCGTGGAAGACGCCGTCCCGGCCCAGCCCCTGGACGGACAGCAGCGGATCACCCGTGCCGGTCCGCTCCCTCGGGTACTGCTGCTCGATGGAGCGCCCCACCATCAGCCGCACGAGTTCGTCCTCGGGCGTGGAGGCGGGCACCTGCCCGACGCTCTTCCCGTCCCGGATGACGGTGACCCGGTCGCCCAGGGCGGCGATCTCCTCCAGGTGATGGGTGATGAAGACGACCCCCACCCCGTCGGCCCGCAGCCCCCGCACGATGGCGAAGAGCTTCTCCACCTCCTCCGAGGTGAGCACGGCGGTCGGCTCGTCCATGATGAGCACGCGCGCGTCGAGGCTGAGCGCCTTGGCGATCTCGACCATCTGGAGCCGCGCGATCCCCAGTTCCCGCACCCGCGCCCGGGGCGACACGTCGACCCCGACCCGCTCCAGCAGCGCCGCGGCCCCGGCCTCCATCCGCTTCCGGTCGATCATCCCGAAGCGGCGCGGCTGCCGCCCCAGGAAGATGTTCTCGGCGACGGTCAGATCGGGCACCAGGTTGAACTCCTGGTAGATCGTGGCGATCCCGAGCCGTTCGGCGTCCTGCGCCCCGTGGACGCGCACCTCCTCACCGCCCACGAGGATCCGGCCGGCGTCGGGGGTGTAGGCACCGGAGAGCATCTTGATCAGCGTGCTCTTGCCGGCCCCGTTCTCACCGAGCAGCACATGGACCTCGCCCCGGCGCAGATCGAAGTCGACGCCGTCGAGCGCGACCACGCCGGGGAAGGTCTTGCGTATGCCCTCGATGCGCAGCAACTCGTCCGGGTTGCTCACGTCGTGCTCCTTTGCACTGGGGAGGGGGTGGGAGGCTCACCGCACGAGCGGCGTACGACGAGCCGGGCGGGCAGCGTGACGGAGCGCGGGGTGCGCCCCTCGATCCGGTCGACCAGCGCGCGTACGGCGGCCCGTCCCAGCTCACCGGTGGGCTGGGCGATCGCGGTGACCGGCGGATCGGTGTGCACGAACCAGGGGATGTCGTCGAACGCGGCCAGCGCGATGTCGTCGGGCACCCGCAGCCCGCGCGCCCGTACGGCGTCCAGCGCGCCGAGCGCCATCAGGTTGTCGGCCGCGAAGACCACGTCGGGCGGCTCCGGCAGATCGAGGAACCCCTCGGTCACCCGCCGCCCGCTCTCGGCCTGGAAGTCGCCCTGGCCCGTGTAGGCGCCGGGCAGCGGGAGCCCGTACTCGGCGAGCGCGGCCCGGAACGCCTCGACGCGCTCGCTGCCGGTGGTGGTGGCGGCGGGCCCGGCGATGATGGCGAGCCGCCGGTGCCCAAGCCGGCAGAGGTGACCGACGAGGTCCCGCACCGCCGCCCGCCCGTCGGCCCGCACGACGGGCACGTCCACGCCGGGGATCCACCGGTCCACGAACACCATGGGAGTCCCCGCCCGGGCGGCGTCGAGCATCAGCGGCGACCCGCCGTCGGTGGGGGAGACCAGCAGCCCGTCGATCCGCCGGTCCAGCAGGTTCCGCACGTGGTGGTCCTGGAGTTCGGGCCGCTCGTCGGCGTTCCCGATGATCACGCTGTACCCGAGCGCGCGGGCCTCTTCCTCGACGGACCGGGCCAGCTCGGTGAAGTAGGGATTGAGCACGTCACTGATGACGAGCCCGAGCGTGTGGGTCTGGTCGGTGCGCAGGGACCGCGCGACGGCGTTCGGCCGGTAGCCGAGGGCGGCCACGGCGGCCATCACCCGCTCGCGGGCGTCGGCACTGACGGACGGGTGGCCGTTCAGCACGCGTGACACGGTGGCCACGGACACCCCCGCCGAAGCGGCGACATCCTTGATGCTCGCCATCGCCGGCTCCACCTCCTCGTGGACTCGTGGAATCGATTACATTCCTGCCGTACGAGGATTGGAAACGATTACACGGGCCGGGGGCAAGGGGGTGCGGGTGGCCGAAACCCAATCGTGACCGTGGCCGTCGGGAGGGCGGTCGCCGGGCCGCGCCGCGGCGGCCCGCGGGAGAACCGGAGGGCACGCGGGCGCCCGCGGGCGGAATGACACAAATGAAAAAACGCTCTCCCTAATGTTTTCCAGCATCGCGTTCACTCATTTGCCGCGCATCTGGAGGAGAGGGGGTGGCGTTAGCCCCGATATGACGACGACGAGGCTCCACGGCTTGCTTCACCGGGACACGAGGAAGGATAGCCCCTCGGCGGACAGTTTGCTGACATTCAGTCCAACAATGCACCCGCCTGGGGGCACCCGCTCGGCGCGCGAAGATCACGAAGGGGCCGAACCTCCGGATACCGGGACACTGCTTCGCGAATTCCTCGTTCTGCTGGAGGCGGTGCAGGAGGAACTCAACCGGCGGTGGAGTGCGCAGGAAAACACCGACTGCCGCTTGGACCGCTTCTGACGGGGGTATTCCTATGAGCCAAGAATATGCGGGCTCCTCCTTCACGCGCCGAGAGTGGTACGCGGACGCGGCCCCGTACACGGCGGGCACCGGCTGGCACGGCGGCCCGGCCGACGCCCTGGACCCGGGGGACGTGCTGGTCCCTCCCGACGCCTACTGGGACCCGGCGGAGGAACTCGCCTTCCTCCTGCAGGAGGCCGTCCCGGCGGAGCAGCAGGCGACGATCCCGCCACCGCGCGGCGAACCGTCGCCCGGCGTCGACTTCACCGACCCGATGGAGAAAATCGCGCAGATCACCGCGCAGTTCTCCCCGGGCCGGCGTTCCCCCGCCGCTGCCGGGCCGGGGCACCGGAAGAGGCGCGTGCACCGAATGCGCGTCAAGTGGATGCGGGCCGGCAGCTTTGTGATCGCCGCGTTCGTTTCCGTCCTGGTGGCGATGGTCAGCGTATTCGGCGGAATGGCGGCGTACGGCCCGCTGCGGAATGCCACCTCCGGGGTGGACGGCGGAATGATCGCGTGGTGGCCCCTTCTCGTGTACGGCCCCTGGATGGCGGCTTCCCTCTCCATCCTGAGGAATGCCCTGCATCAGCGCCGGGCCGTGCACTCGTGGTGCGTCGTCCTGCTGTTCTCCTCGGTGGCGTTGGTCCTCTGCGTGGCCCAGGCGGACCGAACCGTCACCGGCGTCGCCGGAGCCGCGCTCCCCGCGGTCGCGTCCCTGGCGTGTTTCCAGCAGCTGGTCCGCCAGCTCACCCTGACCCTCCCCCCGAGCCAGGAGAAACCGCGCCACCGCAGATGACATCGCGCCACTCCCGCGTGCCGGGCCGGGGGCACCGCACGTCGGCCGTACGACGAGGCGGCCGGGCGGCGTGCCGAGCGCGTCGGGGCGACTGCGGCGGCCGGCAGCCGCGCACGCGCGTCGCACAGGGCCGGCGGGCACCCGTCGCGTCCGGCGGGTGCCCATTGCGTCCGGCGGGCACCCGTTGCGTCCGGCGGGTGCCCGTTCCGCGCCCGGGGCACGGCCGTCACGGGCAACCGGGCCGGCCCCGTGGAACCCCTCTCTCCGAGGCCGTTGTCGACGCCGCCCGGGACGGTCAGCGGGGAGTGAGGCAGGCTTCGAGGGCGGATCGTTGGTGCGGGGACAGGTGGTCGCCGAGGGGGATCTTGCGCGGGCTGTGCTCGCCCTCGCAGAGCCAGCTGTGCTCGTCCTCGTCGAACCACCAGTGCTCGGCACCCCACATGGGGTGCCCTTGGAGAAGGCGCGTGGCCAGCGCCTCGCTCGCCGCGGGCGCGCCCTGGGCGACCAGAGCCTCGACCACCGCCGTCACGGCCTCCTGCGGAACCGCCGCGTCGCCGAGGACAGGCAGGAGAAGGAGGAGACGGGCGTGCGGGTCGGTGACGCCTGCGGCCCGCGGTGGTGCCTCCAGCAGGGCGGCGAGCTCGGGCCAGCACAGTCCGGGGCCGATGCGGTCCTGATCGTCGCCGGCCAGGACGAGATCCTGCCCCCAGTCGGGATGGGTGAGGAAGTAGTGCCTGGTCGTGAACTCCTCGCCGCTGTCGAAGTGCACGACGATCGCGAAGCCGCCGGCCAGCGGCACCGTGAACACCGGCCACGCCGACCGGTCGTGGAGCCTGTCGAGCACGGCGTACGCGTCACCCGCGTCCGCACCGAAGGCCTCCGGCGTGAACCCCTCGGCCAGGTCCGCCAAGTAAGCGGGCCAGAAACCCGGTTCGTCCAGGAGCGGATGCCCGTCCACGACCGGGGCCGAGGAGTACCAGTGCCGTGCCATCACCATGCCGGGATTCTCCCCGACCCGGCTCCGGGCCGTTCGGGGCCCCGTCCTTCACGCCCGACCGGCTCGACGGCACGGTCTCGCGCTGGCACGGCACTGTGCTCACTCGTCGGCGAACAACTCTCCGGCGTCGGTGGCGTGGACTGCTCGCCGGGCCCAGACCTCCAGTTGATCGATGCCGGTGCAGGCGAGTACTCGTTCACGGACGGCCTCGGACACCGGGATCCCGCGCCACTCCAGCACACGGAGGGTCATCTCTTGCTGAGCGCGAAGGCGCCCTAGCTCCAGCCCCTCCTGTAGCCCCTGTTCCCTCCCTTCCGCCCGCACCTGCTCGGCCAGTGGGTGTCGCCAGAAGTACTGGATCGCCATCGTCAGGTCCTTCCATTGCGGCACCGCCAGAGGGCCGGCCGGGCGACGGTCGACGGAACTGCGTGTCCGAGCCGGCCCGGGGAAGTGACCGGCCGGACGCTCGCTCACTCGGTGGCGAACAACTCCGCCGCGTCCGTGACATGGACGGCTCGCCGGGCCCACACTTCAAGCTGATCGGGGTCCGCGCAGGCCAGCACCCGCTCTCGGACCGCGTCGGACACCGGGATGCCGCGCCACTCCAGGACACGGAGGGTCATCTCCCGCTGGGTGCGAAGGCGCCCTTGCTCCAGTCCTTGCTCCAGCCCTTGCTCCAGTCCTTGCTCCAGCCCCTCCTGTAGCCCCTGTTCCCTCCCTTCCGCCCGCACCTGCTCGGCCAGTGGGTGTCGCCAGAAGTACTGGATCGCCGTCATCAGCTTCCTCCACATCTGCTTCGCCTGGGGATCGACCAGGCATGAGTCGACGAACTGCGCGAAGACCGCGGCACTGTCGGCATCGATGGTCCGCAGGGCGGATGCCAGGGATTCCAGTATGGCCACCGACTCCGGCCCACGCCCGTGTGTCATCGCCGACAGCACCGCGAGAGGGGGATCCGCCTCCGCCTGCTTCTCGTCCGCGATCACCGGTACGTTGTCCGGCCCCAGCACCAACGGCCGCACCGTCAGCGAGTGCCAGCCCGAGAAACCCAGCCGGATCGGACGCGAAGCCCACTTGGCCGTGTTACTGCTCTGGGTGATCACGATCAGCACCGGCTCGCAGCGGTACTTCTCGTACAGGTACGACAGGTAGTACGGCCAGCTCCCGCGCTTCCGCTCGTCCGCCTTGCCCTGCGACTCCACGACCAGCAGGTACGTGCCCTCGTCCGTCTCCGCCCGCAGCAACGTGTCCACCCGGCGCTCGACCGGCTCGACCTCCGTCAGGTCCACGTTCAGCGCCGCGATCTCCGTGGGCCTGGGAAACGGCACGTGCAACACCCTCTGCAACGCCCGCGTCAGCAGCTCCGGGTCCTTCTGGAAGATCCGGTGCAGCGCCTCGTGCGACGAGCCGACCATCAGCTCTCCTTTCGTACGACCTGATCAACGACTCAGGCCCCGAGAGGTGGCGCACCCGTACGAAGTGCCCGACTCGCGCCCGGGCGCGAGCCGTTGGAAAGACGGAGGCGGGACTCAGCGGCGTACTGCCAGCGCCGCGCCCAGCAGGCGGGCGAGGACCTCCACCAGGCGGATGTCCTCCTTGCGGAGGTCGCCGGGTTTCGGCGCGTCCACGCACAGGACGCCGAACGCGTCCTTGCCGGCGGCCGTGATGGTCGCGGTGATGTAGGTCTTGTACGAGTCCGTCTCCGGCCGCAGCTCCGGCGCGAGCGCGTCGACGTTCTCCACGAACGTGCTCTTGCGGTCGTCCATCAGCTTGAGCAGGGACGCCCCGCGCGGCTGGTCCTCGCGGAACACCGTCCGCGGCGCCTCCGCCCGCCCCATCCAGAGGCCGGCCAGGCACTTCATCTCCCGGACGCTGGTCCCCGGGGGCGCCGGAGCGATCTCCAGCACACAGGCGCGCGCGTTCTCCGGCCCGATGAGCTGGGCGGTGAGGGAGACGATGGCCAGCTTCATCTGCTGCTGGAGCGGACTGCGCGCGCTCTTGCTGTTCGCGCTGACGATCTCGCCGATGTGGTGGACCAGCACCGTGAGCACGTCTTCCATGGCCCCGCGGGCGCGCTCCGCGGCGACCTTCGCGGCCTGTTCGGCGGTGACCAGGTCGCGCCGGGCGGCGACCGCGTCCTGCCGGGACATGATGACCGTGGCCACCGTGGCCAGTACGCCGACACCCATGATCGTCATGGCGATCCATATCGGCAGTTCCAGGCCAAGACCGAGGACGATCGGCGCGACGTAGGTGACGACACCCAGCGTCCCCATCGTCGCCGTGCCCCAGCCCACACGTAATCCACTCAAGGACATAGCGACGGAGCCTACACGCAGAGTTAGGCCATGTGGGTGCTTCCGTCGTTTCGGAGAGCGTGTCTCTGGGTATCAATACGGTGACGGAAGGTGTCCGGACCGTGACCGGGAAGCAGACGGCTCGTTCAGGGACGATGTCAGCCTCTTGAACCGGGCCGATAGTCAATCCGTAAGCCATACCGTCGGATTGACGCTGACAAGCCATCAGCCGAGACTGTACCGTCAACGCTTGGAGGGCGCATGCCGACCCAGAACGGCGGGAGCCACCCGTCCTCCGAGTCGAACCCGGGGGGGAGCGCGAGCATGAGCACTGCGCACAGTGAGGTGTGGAGCGGGGTCGTCTTAGACACGGACCCGGCGGTACGCGAGTTCGAAAGAGACCCGGCCGAGTACATGAAGCGGAAGGCGACGGCGCTCCGCTCCGTGGATTTCGAGAGCGTACGAGCGAGCCTCAGCGGATCCCACGAGCCGCGCGCCTCGCTGTTCATGCGTCTGAAGACGCTCCTGTCGTCCGGCGACAAGGACGAGAAGAAGGCCGGCTGAAGCGCGAGCGGACACATCCCGCGCTCACCTGACCGTCCCGACGCGGTGACCACCGCCCGCGAAAGCCGGCTGTCGGACCCCACCGGTACCGTCGGACCATGGCTCACCAGGCGGGGAACCCCAGCGGCGAACGGCATCTCGCCGTCCTCGAAGGCGTGCTGGAACGCATCACGTACGCCAATGAGGAGAACGGCTACACGGTCGCCCGGGTCGACACCGGACGCGGCGCCGGCGATCTGCTCACGGTCGTCGGCGCGCTGCTCGGTGCCCAGGTGGGGGAGTCCCTGCGCATGGAGGGCCGCTGGGGCTCGCACCCGCAGTACGGCAAGCAGTTCCACGTCGAGAACTACACGACCCTGCTGCCGGCCACCGTCCAGGGCATCCGCCGCTATCTCGGATCCGGCCTGGTCAAGGGCATCGGCCCGGTCTTCGCCGACCGCATCACCCAGCACTTCGGCCTCGACACCCTCCGGATCATCGAGGAGGAGCCCAAGCGGCTGATCGAGGTGCCGGGCCTCGGGCCGAAGCGGACCAGGAAGATCGCCGACGCCTGGGAGGAGCAGAAGGCGATCAAGGAGGTCATGCTCTTCCTCCAGACCGTCGAGGTCTCCACCTCCATCGCCGTCCGGATCTACAAGAAGTACGGCGACGAGTCGATCGCCGTCGTCAAGGAGCAGCCGTACCGGCTCGCCGCCGACGTCTGGGGCATCGGCTTCCTCACCGCCGACAAGATCGCCCAGTCCGTCGGCATCCCGCACGACAGCCCCGCGCGCGTGAAGGCCGGCCTCCAGTACGCGCTGTCGCAGTCCGCCGACCAGGGGCACTGCTTCCTGCCGGAGGAACGGCTGATCGCCGACGCCGTCAAACTCCTCCAGGTCGACACCGGGCTGGTCATCGAGTGCCTCGCCGAGCTGTCCCGGCCCCCGCAGGACGGCGCCGACCCCGGGGTCGTGCGGGAGAAGGTGCCCGGCCCCGACGGCGACGAGGAGCCGGTCAGCGCCGTCTATCTGGTGCCCTTCCACCGCGCCGAACTCTCCCTGTCCGCCCAGCTGCTGCGGCTGCTGCGCACCGACGAGGACCGGATGCCGGGCTTCCGGGACGTCGACTGGGCGAAGGCGCTCGGCTGGCTGAAGGCCCGCACCGGCGCCGACCTCGCGCCCGAGCAGGAGGCGGCCGTCAGGCTGGCGCTCACGGAGAAGGTCGCCGTCCTCACCGGCGGCCCGGGCTGCGGCAAGTCGTTCACCGTCCGCTCGATCGTGGAGCTGGCCCGGGCCCGGCGCGCCAAGGTGCTGCTGGCCGCCCCGACCGGCCGCGCCGCCAAACGGCTGGCGGAGCTGACCGGCGCCGAGGCGTCCACCGTGCACCGCCTGCTGGAGCTGAAGCCCGGCGGGGACGCGGCCTATGACCGCGACCGCCCGCTGGACGCCGACCTGGTGGTGGTGGACGAGGCGTCCATGCTGGACCTGCTGCTCGCCAACAAGCTGGTCAAGGCCGTCCCCCCGGGCGCCCACCTGCTGTTCGTCGGGGACGTGGACCAGCTGCCCAGCGTCGGCGCCGGGGAGGTGCTGCGGGACCTGCTCGCCGAGGGCGGCCCCGTCCCGGCCGTCCGGCTCACCCGGGTCTTCCGGCAGGCCCAGCAGTCCGGGGTGGTCACCAACGCGCACCGCATCAACGCCGGGCAGCACCCGCTCACCGACGGACTGAAGGACTTCTTCCTCTTCGTCGAGGACGACACCGAGGCCGCCGGCCGGCTCACCGTGGACGTCGCCGCACGGCGAATTCCCGCCAAGTTCGGGCTGGACCCGCGCCGGGACGTGCAGGTGCTCGCGCCGATGCACCGCGGCCCGGCCGGCGCCGGCGCGCTCAACGGACTGCTCCAGCAGGCCATCACGCCCGGCCGGCCCGACCTGCCGGAGAAGCGGTTCGGCGGCCGGGTCTTCCGCGTCGGCGACAAGGTCACCCAGATCCGCAACAATTACGAGAAAGGGAAGAACGGCGTCTTCAACGGCACCGTGGGGGTCGTCACCTCGCTCGATCCGGTCGACCAGCGCCTGACGGTGCTGACCGACGAGGACGAGGAGGTGCCGTACGAATTCGACGAACTGGACGAACTGGCCCACGCGTACGCGGTGACCATCCACCGTTCGCAGGGCAGCGAGTATCCCGCGGTGGTGATTCCCGTCACGACGGGGGCATGGATGATGCTCCAGCGGAACCTGCTGTACACGGCGGTCACCCGGGCCCGGCGGCTGGTCGTGCTCGTCGGATCACGCAAGGCGATCGGTCAGGCGGTGCGCACGGTGTCGGCCGGACGGCGCTGTACGGCCCTGGACTTCAGGCTCGGCACGAAATGATCGATCAAATGAGTCGTGAAGGTCACAGAGCACTTCCGGAACCACCCCGAAGGGGGCAGGATGGGCAGGCTGGCGGCACTGAGTGCCGCCAATAGGCCCAATGGTCGACCCCGAGTGCACTCTCCTGAGCCAAATGGGGGATGGTAGAGACAGTCAGGGCACCTCGAAGATGAGGCACTACGTCGGTGAGGGAAGACGTGAGCGACAACTCTGTAGTACTGCGGTACGGCGACGGCGAGTACACCTACCCGGTGGTCGACAGCACCGTCGGCGACAAGGGCTTCGACATCGGGAAGCTCCGCGCCCAGACCGGTCTGGTGACCCTGGACAGCGGGTACGGCAACACGGCCGCCTATAAATCCGCGATCACCTACCTCGACGGCGAGGCGGGCATCCTCCGCTACCGCGGCTACCCCATCGAGCAGCTGGCCGAGCGCTCCACCTTCCTCGAGGTGGCGTACCTGCTCATCAACGGCGAGCTCCCCACCGTCGACCAGCTGACGACGTTCAAGAACGACATCACGCGGCACACGCTGCTGCACGAGGACGTCAAGAACTTCTACAAGGGCTTCCCGCGCGACGCCCACCCGATGGCGATGCTGTCCTCGGTCGTCTCGGCGCTGTCCACCTTCTACCAGGACAGCCACAACCCGTTCGACGAGAAGCAGCGCGACCTCTCCACCATCCGGCTGCTCGCCAAGCTGCCGACCATCGCCGCGTACGCGTACAAGAAGTCGATCGGCCACCCGTTCGTCTACCCGCGCAACGACCTCGGCTACGTCGAGAACTTCCTGCGCATGACCTTCTCGGTCCCCGCGCAGGAGTACGACCTGGACCCGGTCGTGGTGTCCGCCCTGGACAAGCTGCTGATCCTGCACGCCGACCACGAGCAGAACTGTTCGACCTCCACGGTCCGCCTGGTCGGCTCCTCGCAGGCCAACATGTTCGCGTCGATCTCGGCCGGCATCAACGCGCTGTGGGGCCCGCTGCACGGCGGCGCCAACCAGTCGGTGCTGGAGATGCTGGAGGGCATCCGCGACTCCGGCTCCGACGTCGACACCTTCATCCGCAAGGTGAAGAACAAGGAGGACGGCGTCCGCCTGATGGGCTTCGGCCACCGGGTCTACAAGAACTTCGACCCGCGCGCCAAGATCATCAAGGCCGCCGCGCACGACGTGCTCTCCGCGCTGGGCAAGGAGGACGAGCTCCTCGACATCGCCCTGAAGCTGGAGGAGCACGCGCTCTCCGACGACTACTTCACCGAGCGCAAGCTCTACCCGAACGTGGACTTCTACACGGGTCTGATCTACCGCGCCATGGGCTTCCCGACCGAGATGTTCACGGTCCTGTTCGCCCTCGGCCGACTGCCGGGCTGGATCGCCCAGTGGACCGAGATGATCAAGGAGCCGGGCTCCCGCATCGGCCGTCCGCGCCAGATCTACACGGGCGTGGTCGAGCGCGACTTCGTCCCGGTCGAGGCGCGCTGAGCGCACTGGGCAGGGGGTCCGTCCGCGGGGGCGGGCCCCGGTCCGGCGCTCCGGAGTGATCACCCGCGGGTGATCGGCGGCGGAGACGCCGGGAAGGACGCGCAAGAGGGTAAGCGGAAGGCGCCCCGAGACGCCGGTCCCCCCACGGGCCGACGACCAGGGCGCCTTCCCATGTCCCGGTGCGGATTCCCCCCACGGGATCCGGCCGGGCGCTCGGAGAGGACAGCGCCTGAATCGCTGTCTGAGCACGTGCGAGCGAACTCGCCGTACTCCAGTGATGCGGTGCGGTCTGCCGGGACAGCGCACGCTGGGAGGGCCGCTCAAAGCTTCCCGGTGTACGTGCCCCGGCAACGCTCCCCCAAGCTCTCAACCTTGTGTGAGCCGGGAGGTACCCCCTTCTGGGAAAGTCCCCCAAGACATCCCCAGACGTCAGTCAGCGCCCCCCAAGACGCTGGGCTGACATCGCCAACTTAGACCTTCGAACCCCTTCGATGGTTACGTTCGCATCACTGTGATGTGCGTCTCTTGCATATGTCCCTTTAATGCGCAAGAGCCCCGATACGGCGATCGGGACTCTTGCGTAAGGAAGATGCGCGAGCCTTGTGAAGAGCTTATGTGAGGTGCGCGTCTGACTCCAGGGGGATCAAGGGATCGATCCGGACGATTGCCCCCGGTTTCACCGGAAGGCCCGCAATCGCAGGCTGTTCGTCACCACGAACACCGAGGAAAAGGCCATCGCGGCCCCGGCGATCATCGGGTTGAGCAGCCCGGCGGCGGCCAGCGGCAGCGCGGCGACGTTGTAGCCGAAGGCCCACACCAGGTTGCCCTTGATGGTGGCCAGCGTCCGGCGGGAGAGCCGGATCGCGTCCGCGGCCACCCGCAGGTCCCCGCGCACCAGCGTCAGGTCGCCGGCCTCGATCGCCGCGTCCGTGCCGGTGCCCATGGCCAGGCCCAGGTCCGCGGTGGCCAGCGCGGCGGCGTCGTTCACGCCGTCGCCGACCATGGCCACGGCCCGGCCCTCGCCCTGGAGCCGGCGCACGACGTCCACCTTGTCCTCGGGCAGCACCTCGGCGTACACGTGCCCCGGGTCGATGCCGACGGTCTTCGCGACCGCCTCGGCGACCGTGCGGTTGTCCCCGGTGAGCAGCACCGGCGTCAGACCCAGATCGCGCAGCTCGCGGACGGCCTCGGCGCTGGTCTCCTTGACGGCGTCGGCGACGGCGAGGACCCCGCGGGCCCGCCCGTCCCAGCCGGCCACGACGGCCGTACGGCCCTGCTCCTCGGCCTGCCGGGCCGCGCGCGCCAGTTCCCCGGGCAACTCGTCGTAGAGCCGCCCCACGGCCACCTCACGGCCGTTCACGCGCCCGCGTACGCCCCGCCCCGGCACGTTCTCGAAGTGCTCGACCGCGGGCAGCACCCCGGCGCGCTCCTCGGCGCCGGCGGCGATGGCGCGGGCCACCGGGTGCTCGGAGGCGTGCTCCAGGGCGCCCGCGAGGCGCAGCAGCTCCTTCTCGTCCTCGCCGTCGGCGACGTGGACCGCCTGCAGGCTCATCCGGCCGGTGGTGACCGTGCCCGTCTTGTCCAGGACGACCGTGTCCACCCGGCGCGTGGACTCCAGCACCTCCGGCCCCTTGATCAGGATGCCGAGCTGGGCGCCGCGCCCGGTGCCGACCATCAGCGCGGTCGGCGTGGCCAGGCCCAGCGCGCAGGGGCAGGCGATGATCAGGACGGCGACGGCGGCCGTGAACGCGGCGACCGTGTCGCCGGTGACCCCGAGCCAGACGCCGAAGGTGCCGAGCGCGATGAGGATGACCACCGGCACGAAGACGGCGGAGATCCGGTCGGCGAGCCGCTGCACCTCGGCCTTGCCGTTCTGCGCGTCCTCCACCAGCCGGGCCATCCGGGCCAGCTGGGTGTCCGCGCCGACCCGGGTGGCCTCGACGACCAGCCGGCCGCCGGCGTTGACCGTGGCGCCGGTGACCCGGTCGCCGGGGCCGACGTCGACCGGCACCGACTCGCCGGTCAGCATGGAGGCGTCCACGGCGGAGACGCCCTCCACCACCGTGCCGTCGGTGGCGACCTTCTCGCCGGGCCGTACGACGAACCGGTCGCCCACGGCCAGGCCGGACACCGGCACCCGCACCTCGCGTCCCCCGCGCAGCACGGCCACGTCCTTGGCGCCCAGTTCCATCAGGGCCTTCAGGGCGGCGCCGGCGCGGCGCTTGGAGCGGGCCTCCAGATAGCGGCCGAGCAGGATCAGCGCGACGACCCCGGAGGCGACCTCCAGGTAGATGGTGGAGGCGCCGTCCATGCGGGAGACGGTGAGGCGGAACTCGTCGTGCATGCCGTGCGTGCCCGCGTCGCCGAGGAACAGCGCCCACAGCGACCAGCCGAACGCGGCCAGCGTGCCGACCGAGACGAGGGTGTCCATGGTGGCGGCGCCGTGCCGGAGGTTGGTCCAGGCGGCCCGGTGGAAGGGCGCGCCGCCCCAGACGACGACGGGCGCGGCCAGGGTGAGCGAGAGCCACTGCCAGTTGGCGAACTGGAGCGCGGGGACCATCGCGAGCAGGACCACGGGCGCGGCGAGCAGCGCGGAGACGAGCAGGCGGTGCCGCAGCTCGCCGAGTTCGGCGTCGCGTTCCGGGGTCCTCGCCGCGTCCTCGGGCGCGGGCTCGGGCGGCCGGGGTTCCTCGGCGGTGTAGCCGGTCTTCTCGACGGTGGCGATCAGGTCGGCGACCTCGACGCCGTCGGCGAAGGTGACCTTGGCCTTCTCGGTGGCGAAGTTGACGGTGGCGCTGACGCCGTCCATCCGGTTGAGCTTCTTCTCCACCCGGGCGGCACAGGAGGCGCAGGTCATGCCGCCGATGAGCAGCTCGACCTCGTCGGTGCCGGGCGCCGTCGCCGCGGGCTTGGCGGTGGTGCTGGTCATGTCCGGACTCCAGACATCGGACCGGGCCGTACGGATCCAGTATCAGCTGGTCGGCACGGCCCGGTCGGGGAAGGGACGGGTGGTGCTCAGGCCTGGCCGGCCAGCTCGTAGCCGGCCTCGTCGACGGCGGCGCGCACGGCCTCCTCGTCGAGCGGGGCCTCGGACACGACGGTCACCTCGCCGGACGACGCGACGGCCTTCACCGAGCCGACGCCCGGGATCCGGGAGATCTCCTCGGAGACGGAGCCCTCGCAGTGGCCACAGCTCATGCCGGTGACCTTGTAGACGGTGGTGACGGTGCCCGGGGTGCCGGTCTGCGCGGTCATGTCGTTACTCCTCTTCGAGGCGTGTGTGGGGCGTGCGGGGCGCCCGGAGGAACCCCGACGTTCTTCACTGTATACCCCTAGGGGGTATGACGCCAAGCGACTCCCCGGAGCGTCTAGCCTTCTTCCGGGTTCCCGAAAGGAGCGTGCATGCGAGCCGTGGTCTTCGAGGAGTACGGAAAGCCGGCCGGGATCCGGGAGGTGCCCGACCCGGAGCCCGCCGCGCACGGCGTCGTCGTCCGGGTGGAGGCCACCGGCCTGTGCCGCAGCGACTGGCACGGCTGGGCGGGGCACGACCCGGACATCACGCTGCCGCACGTGCCGGGACACGAACTCGCCGGCGTGGTGGAGGCGGCCGGCGCCCGGGTGACCCGGTGGCGGCCCGGCGACCGGGTCACCGTGCCCTTCGTCTGCGCCTGCGGCACCTGCCCCGCCTGCGCGGCGGGCGACCAGCAGGTGTGCGAACGGCAGACCCAGCCCGGCTTCGACCACTGGGGCTCCTTCGCCGAGTACGTCGCCCTCGACCACGCCGACGTCAACCTCGTCGCGCTCCCCGACGACATGGCGTACGCCACCGCCGCCGCCCTCGGCTGCCGCTTCGCCACCGCCTTCCGGGCCGTGGTCCAGCAGGGCCGGGTCGCGGCCGGGGAGTGGGTCGCGGTGCACGGCTGCGGCGGGGTCGGCCTGTCGGCGGTGATGATCGCGGCGGCCTCGGGCGCGCGGGTGGTGGCGGTCGACGTGGCCCCCGGGGCCCTGGAGCTGGCCCGGCGCTTCGGCGCCACCGCGTGCGTGGACGCGACCGGCGTGCCCGACCCGGCCGCCGCCGTACGGGAGCTGACCGGCGGCGGCGCCCATCTCTCGCTCGACGCCCTCGGCTCGCCCGCCACCTGCGCCGCCTCGGTCGAGGGGCTGCGCCGCCGCGGCCGGCACGTCCAGGTCGGCCTGCTGCCCTCGGCCGACGGCACCACTGCGGTCCCGCTGGCCCGGGCGATCGCCCTGGAGCTGGAACTGCTCGGCAGCCACGGCATGGCCGCCCACGCCTACCCCGGCATGCTCCGCCTGGTCCGCGCCGGCGTGCTGCGCCCCGACCTCCTGGTGACCCGCACCATCCCGCTCGACGCGGCCCCGGCGGCGCTCGCGGCGATGGGCGCGGCGCCGGGGGCCGGGGTCACGGTCATCGAGCCCTGGAGCTGACGCCCCGGCCCGTCAGTCCGTGCCGCGCCCGCGGTTGCCGGGGCGCGCGGCCACCCAGGCGCGGACGGTGTCGGCGCACCAGTAGGGCCTGCCGCCCTCCACGCGGTCGGGCGGGGGCAGCAGTCCGTGCTTGCGGTAGGACCGTACGGTCTCCGGCTGCACCCGGATGTGCGCCGCGATCTCCTTGTAGGACCAGAGCCGCCGGTCGGTCATGAGCCGCACCTCCTTGTGCGCGCCACGGCGGCGACCGGTACGGCCGCCCGGGGGCCGGGCGCTGCGTCGGCCACCAGCCTGTGCCCGGTCGGCGACGGTCAGTGACCGATCGGAGGGCCCTGTCGCCGGAGCGTGACGGAGAACCGACACGGGCGTGACATGTGTGACGGGAGGGAGAAGTCTGTGACGAATCCGCCACAAAGGGCAGGCATGCGGAGGAGTGCGACCGGCGAACCGGAGGCCGATGGTCCATATGTCCGGACAAAACGTTGACACGGTTCCGGGTACGGGACTAGAAAGCCGGGGGGAGCCGTGACGAAGGGAAGCCGATGGCCTACGACCTGATCACCATGGGCCGGATCGGGGTGGACCTCTACCCGCTCCAGGCCGGCGTCCCGCTCGCCCGGGTGTCGTCCTTCGGCAAGTTCCTCGGCGGCTCCGCGGCCAACGTCGCCGTCGCCGCCGCCCGGCTCGGCCGGCGCACCGCCGTGGTCACCCGTACCGGAGACGACCCGTTCGGCGCCTACCTCCACGAGGCGCTGCGCGGCTTCGGCGTCGACGACCGCTGGGTCACCCCCGTGCCCGGCCTGCCCACCCCGGTCACCTTCTGCGAGATCTTCCCGCCGGACCACTTCCCGCTGTACTTCTACCGCCGCCCCAAGGCCCCCGACCTGGAGATCCACACCCGCGAACTGGACCTGGACGCCCTCCGCGCGGCCCGGATCCTCTGGGTCACCGGCACCGGACTGAGCGAGGAGCCGAGCCGTACGGCGACCCTCGCGGCCCTCGCCCACCGGGCCAGGGCCGGGATCACCGTCTTCGACCTGGACTGGCGCCCCGTGTTCTGGGCGGATCCCGACACCGCCCGCCCCTTCTACGCCGAGGCCCTGCGCCACGCCACCGTCGCCGTCGGCAACCTGGACGAGGTGGAGATCGCCACCGGCACGCGCGACCCGCACGCCGCCGCCCGCGCCCTGCTGGACGCCGGGGCCGAGCTGGCCGTCGTCAAGCAGGGACCCAAGGGCGTCCTCGCCCTCGGCCGCGCGGGCGAGACGGCAGAGATCCCGCCGCTGCCGGTCACCGTGCTGAACGGCCTCGGCGCCGGCGACGCCTTCGGCGGCTCCCTGTGCCACGGCCTGCTGGCCGGCCACGACCTGGAGACGGTCATGCGGCACGCCAACGCGGCCGGCGCCATCGTCGCCTCCCGCCTGGAGTGCTCCTCCGCGATGCCGACCGCCGACGAGGTGGCCACCGCACTCGCCACCGGAGCGGTCCGGTGAGGGCCGGCCGCGTCACCGGCACCCACACCGAGGGCGGCGCGGGCCCGGCCGCACGGCCCCCGGCACCCACCGGACCGGCACCCGGCGAGGGTTCCGGCGGCCGGGGTGCCGGCTCCCGTACCGGGGAGGGCGCGGGCCCGGAGGCAGGGGTCACGACGCCCGCCGGACCGGCACCCGGCGAGGGTTCCGGCGGCCGGGGTGCCGGCTCCCGTACCGGGGAGGGCGCGGGCCCGGAGGCAGGGGTCACGACGCCCGCCG
>NZ_JBVJOT010000009.1:0-11059 GCF_055583025.1 Streptomyces sp. NPDC104831 | reverse complement strand
TCCGGCGGCCGGGGTGCCGGCTCCCGTACCGGGGAGGGCGCGGGCCCGGAGGCAGGGGTCACGACGCCCGCCGGACCGGCGCCCGGCGAGGGTTCCGGCGGCCGGGGTGCCGGCTCCCGTACCGGGGAGGGCGCGGGCCCGGAGGCAGGGGTCACGACGCCCGCCGGACCGGCGCCCGGCGAGGGTTCGCCCGGCGGGCCCGCGGCCGGCGAGGGGCCCGGCGGTCACCGAGCCGTCCCCGCCGTCCCCGCCGTTCCCCGTGGGGGCGCCGCGGGACCCCCGTGCGCCGAGGTCGACGTCGCCGAGCTGGTGCGGATCCGTGCCCGGCATCCCGAGGCCGTCGCCGAGGCCGCCGCCCGGCGGGCGCGCAGGCCCCTGCTGGGCGAGAGCGGCCGGCTGGTGATCGTCGCCGCCGACCACCCGGCGCGCGGTTCCCTCGGCGTCGGCGACCGGCGGCTCGCCATGGCCAACCGCGCCGACCTGCTCGGACGCCTGTGCCTGGCGCTGTCCCGGCCCGGAGTCGACGGGGTCCTCGCCACCGCCGACATCCTGGACGACCTGCTGCTGCTCGGCGCCCTGGAGCACAAGGTCGTCATGGGCTCCATGAACCGCGGCGGACTGCACGGGGCCAGCTTCGAACTGGACGACCGGTTCACCGGCCACCGCCCCGAGGACATCGAACGGCTCGGCTTCGACGCGGGCAAGCTGCTGCTGCGCGTCGACTACGCCGACCCCGGCTCCCTCGCCACCCTGGAGTCCGCCGCCCGCGTCATCGACGCCATGGCCGCGCGGCGGCTGCCGGTGTTCGTGGAGCCGTTCATCAGCCGCCGCGGTCCCGGCGGCGAGCTGGTGAACGACCTGTCCGCCGAGGCGGTCACCCGGTCCCTCGCCATCGCCTCCGGCCTCGGCGGCTCCTCCGCCTACACCTGGCTGAAGGTGCCCGTCACCGAGGACCCCGACGACATGCCCCGGGTGATGGAGACCTCCACGCTGCCCGCCGTCCTGCTCGGCGGCGACGTCGGGGACTCGGCGCGGGACCGGGCCGCCGCCTACCGGAAGTGGCGCGGCGCGCTGCGCCTGCCCACCGTGCGCGGCCTGGTGGCGGGCCGCT
Organism: Streptomyces sp. NPDC104831; assembly: GCF_055583025.1. Lineage (NCBI taxonomy): Bacteria > Bacillati > Actinomycetota > Actinomycetes > Kitasatosporales > Streptomycetaceae > Streptomyces > Streptomyces sp. NPDC104831. The sequence goes on along the minus strand of NZ_JBVJOT010000009.1, from coordinate 9,948 downwards.
CGCTGCTGTACCCGGCGGACGGCGACGTGGCCGCCGCCGTGGACACCGCCGTAGGACTGCTGTGAGGGGCGCATGACGAGCACCGACCTGCATCTGCCCAGGGGCGCGACCGCGAACGCCTGGTACGCCGTCGACATCGGCCCCGAGTTGGCCGGCTGGACACACAGCAGTCTGCGGGTCGTCGAGTTGGCGCCCGGTGGCAGCCATACGTTCACCACCGGCGACAGCGAGTGGATCGTGCTTCCGCTGGAAGGCGGATGTACCGTACAAACGGAGCAGGACGAGTTCCAACTCCTGGGCCGGGAAAGCGTGTTCGCGGACGTCACCGACTTCGCGTACGCACCCCGGGACGCCCGGGTCCAGATCGCCTCCGGCGCGGGAGGCCGCTTCGCCCTGGCAGGAGCGAAGTGCGAGCGACGACTCCCCGCCCGCTACGGCCCCGCGCCGGAGGTACCCGTCGAGGAACGCGGCAGCGGCACCTGCGCCCGCCGGGTGCGCAACTTCGCCGCCGCCGACGCCTTCGCGTGCGACCGGCTGATCGCCGTCGAGGTGGTCACCCCCGGCGGCAACTGGTCCTCGTACCCGCCGCACAAGCACGACGAGCACCGGCCGGGCGAGGAGTCCGAGCTGGAGGAGATCTACTACTTCGAGATCGACGGCCCCGACGGCCTCGGCTACCAGCGGGTGTCCCCCTCCCGGCCGGGCGGCGCGGACCTGCTCGCCGAGGTCCGCTCCGGCGACACCGTCCTCGTCCCCGACGGCTGGCACGGCCCGTCCATCGCGCAGCCCGGACACGACATGTACTACCTGAACGTCATGGCGGGCCCGGGACAGGACCGGGAGTGGCTCATCCGCTTCCACCCCGGCCACACCACCGGGGGGTACCGGTGACCACGGTCCGGCTGACCGTCGCCCAGGCGCTCGTCCGCTTCCTCGCCGCCCAGTACACCGAGCGGGACGGCGCCCGGCAGCGGCTGATCGGCGCCGTCTGGGGCATCTTCGGGCACGGCAACGTCGCCGGCGTCGGCCAGGCGCTGGTCGAGTACGCGGACGTGATGCCGTACCACCAGGGCCGCAACGAGCAGGCGATGGTGCACGCGGCCGTCGGCTACGCCCGCCAGTCGGCCCGGCTGTCCACCCACGCGGTGACCACCTCCATCGGCCCGGGCGCGACCAACCTCGTCACCGGCGCCGCCCTCGCCACCGTCAACCACCTGCCGGTGCTGCTCCTGCCCGGCGACGTCTTCGCCGCCCGCCCCGCCGATCCCGTCCTGCAGCAGCTGGAGGTGCCGTACGCGGGCGACGTGTCGGTCAACGACGCCCTGCGCCCGGTGTCGAGGTACTTCGACCGCGTCACCCGGCCGGAGGCGCTGATCCCGGCGGCCCTGCAGGCGATGCGGGTGCTCACCGACCCGGTGGACACCGGCGCGGTCACCCTCGCCCTGCCGCAGGACGTGCAGGCGGAGGGCTACGACTGGCCGGAGCGGTTCTTCGCCGAGCGGGTGTGGACGGTGCGGCGGCCCGGCGCGGACCCGGCCGAGCTGACCGAGGCGGTCGGGGCGATCCGCGCGGCCCGCCGGCCGCTGCTCGTCGCGGGCGGCGGGGTGCACCACAGCCGCGCCGAGAGCGCCCTCGCCGAGTTCGCCGGGGCCACCGGCATCCCGGTCGCCTCCACCCAGGCCGGCAAGGGATCCCTGCCCTACGACCATCCGCAGGACGTCGGCGGGATCGGCCACACCGGGACCGCGACCGCCGACGACCTGGCCCGCACCGCGGACCTGGTGATCGGCGTCGGCACCCGCTACACCGACTTCACCACCGCCTCCGGCACCCTCTTCGCACACCCCGGCGTCCGCTTCCTGAACCTCAACATCGCCCCCTTCGACGGCCACAAGCTCGCCGGACTCCCGCTGGTCGCGGACGCGCGGGGCGGCCTGGAGGAGCTGACCGAGCGGCTGCGGATGCACGGCCACCGGGTCGCCGACGCCTATGTCACCGAGTACACCGGGGCCAAGGAGCGCTGGGAGCGGACGGTCGACGCCTGCCTCGCGGCCCCCGACCCCGGCGTGCGCCCGACCCAGCCGCAGGTCATCGGGGCCCTCGACGCGCTGGTGGACGAGACGGACATCATCGTCAACGCGGCCGGCTCGCTCCCCGGCGACCTGCACAGGCTCTGGCGGACCCGGTCGCCCGACCAGTACCACCTGGAGTACGGCTACTCCTGCATGGGCTACGAGATCCCGGCCGCGCTCGGGGTGAAGCTCGCCGCGCCCGAGCGGAACGTGTGGGCGCTGGTCGGCGACGGCACGTACCTGATGCTGCCGACGGAGATCGTGACCGCCGTGCAGGAAGGCGTCGCTATCAAGCTCGTGCTGGTGCAGAACCACGGCTACGCCTCCATCGGCGGGCTGTCGGAGGCGGTGGGCGGCGAACGGTTCGGCACCGCCTACCGCTTCCGGGCCGGGGACGGCACGTACACCGGCGCCCCGCTGCCCGTCGACCTCGCGGCCAACGCGGCCAGCCTGGGCATGCGGGTGCTGCGCGCGGAAACGGTGGGGGAGCTGCGGCGGGCGCTCGCCGAGGCGCGGGCCGCGGACGTCCCCACATGTGTCTACGTGGAGACCGAAACGTCCGACACTGTGTCGGGCGCGCCGCCGGCCCAGGCCTGGTGGGATGTTCCCGTGGCCGCGACCGCGACCCGCCCGTCCGCGGTCGAGGCCCGTGAGCTGTACGAACGGCACGTCTCCACCCGACGCCGCCATCTGTGAGAAGGAGTCCCCGGACATGACGAAGATCGTCAACCACTGGATCGGCGGGAAGGCCGTCGACGGCGCGTCGGGCACCTACGGGCCGGTCACCGACCCGGCGACCGGCGCGGTGACCACGAAGGTCGCGTACGCGTCGGCCGAGGAGGTGGACGCGGCGGTCGCGGCGGCCAAGGACGCCTTCGCCGCCTGGGGCCAGTCCTCGCTGGCCCAGCGCACCTCCATCCTGTTCCGGTTCCGGGCGCTGCTGGACGCCCACCGCGACGAGATCGCGGAGCTGATCACCGCCGAGCACGGCAAGGTGCACTCCGACGCGCTCGGCGAGGTCGCGCGCGGCCTGGAGATCGTGGACCTGGCCTGCGGGATCAGCGTGCAGCTCAAGGGCGAGCTGTCCACGCAGGTCGCCAGCCGGGTCGACGTGGCCTCGATCCGCCAGCCGCTCGGCGTCGTCGCGGGCATCACGCCGTTCAACTTCCCGGCGATGGTCCCGATGTGGATGTTCCCGATCGCCATCGCCTGCGGCAACACCTTCGTGCTGAAGCCCAGCGAGAAGGACCCGTCCGCGTCGGTCCGCATCGCCGAGCTGCTCTCCGAGGCCGGTCTGCCCGACGGCGTCTTCAACGTCGTGCACGGCGACAAGGTGGCCGTCGACCGCCTCCTGGAGCACCCGGACGTCAAGGCCGTCTCCTTCGTCGGCTCCACCCCCATCGCCCGCCACATCCACGCCACCGCCTCCGCGCACGGCAAGCGGGTGCAGGCCCTCGGCGGCGCCAAGAACCACATGCTGGTGCTGCCGGACGCCGACCTGGACGCGGCGGCCGACGCGGCGGTGAGCGCGGCCTACGGCTCCGCCGGCGAGCGCTGCATGGCCATCTCGGCGGTCGTGGCGGTCGGCTCCATCGGCGACACGCTGGTGGAGAAGATCCGCGAGCGCGCCGAGAAGATCAAGATCGGTCCGGGCAACGACCCGGCGTCCGAGATGGGCCCGCTGATCACCAAGGCGCACCGGGACAAGGTGGCCTCGTACGTCGCGGGTGCCGCCGCCGAGGGCTGCGAGGTCGTGCTCGACGGCACCGGGTACACGGTGGAGGGCTTCGAGGACGGCCACTGGATCGGCATCTCGCTGCTGGACCGGGTGCCGACCGGCGCCAGGGCGTACCGGGACGAGATCTTCGGCCCGGTGCTGTGCGTGCTGCGCGCCGACACCTACGAGGAGGGCGTGGCGCTGATCAACGCCTCGCCGTTCGGCAACGGCACCGCGGTCTTCACCCGGGACGGCGGCGCCGCCCGGCGCTTCCAGCTGGAGGTCGAGGCGGGCATGGTCGGCGTGAACGTGCCGATCCCGGTGCCGGTGGGCTACCACTCCTTCGGCGGCTGGAAGGACTCGCTCTTCGGCGACCACCACATCTACGGCAACGACGGCACCCACTTCTACACCCGTGGCAAGGTCGTCACCACGCGCTGGCCCGACCCGGCCGACGCCCCGGCGGGCGTGGACCTGGGCTTCCCGCGCAACCACTGAGCCGGCCCGGTGCCCCGTCCTCCGCGTCGCGGCGGGCGGGGCACCGGCATGTCCGGATAGCGGACGCCTGACATTTTTTTGAAACGTTCGCTGCGGTTCCCGTGCAGTGCGGACGAAACGGGTGATGAAGGGGTTGCCGCAGCAGGGCCTTTGAAAGCAAGGTCACAACCGGGCTGGGCTTGATGGATGCACCTGTAGGGCGTAACGGCCTGGGAAAGCGATGCGCCCCACGGATAAGCGGAGCTGCGAATTCCGAAGGTAAACGGCCATTGACGTGGGGGTTTTCGCCGGGGTTCTATGCAGCGCCGGGAGTGGACGAGACCGAACATTCGACGATCCGCCGGAGGCGATAGCGCTCCCGAGCCCACCCTCACTCGCACCAGCCGATCGGAACCGCCGCATGACCGACACGCACCAGAAGACCGTGGCCGACGCCGCGACGGCCCCCGCCCCCGGGCTGAAGCGCTCCATCGGCGTCGTGGGCGGCACCCTGCTGACGCTGTCGTGCGTCACGCCCGCCTCCACGCTCTTCGTCGTGGTCCCCGACCTGTTCGGTTCCCTCGGCACCGCCACCGCCCTGACCATCGCCATCGGCTCCCTGCTCTGCATCGCCGTGGCGTTCTGCTACTCCGAGCTGGGCACCCTCATCCCCAGCGCGGGCGGCGAGTACGCCATGGTGTCGACGATGGCCGGGCGGCTCGCGGGCTGGCTCGTCTTCGTGCTCTCCCTGCTGGTCGTCATGATCGTGCCGCCGGTGATCGCGATGGGCACGGCGGACTACCTCGCCCCGATCGTCCACCTCGACCCGTCCATGACCGGCGCCGGCGTGATGCTGCTCGCCACCCTCGCCGGCCTGCTCGACCTGCGCGCCAACGCCTGGATCACCGGCGTCTTCCTCGTCCTGGAGGTCATCGCGGCCGGCGTCGTCGCCGTCCTCGGCTTCTCGCACGGCCACCGCGGGGTGGGCAGCCTGGTCTCCATGCAGGTGGCCGGCGAGCACGGCCACGCGGACACCGTGACGGCCATGCTGGTGGTCTCCGGACTCGCCATCGCCCTGTTCATCACCCAGGGCTTCTCCACCGCCGTCTACCTCTCCGAGGAACTGGAGAACCCGCGCCGCAACGTCGCCCGCACCGTCCTCGCCACGCTCGCCATCTCCACCGTGGTCATCCTGGTGCCGGTCGCCGCCATCACCCTCGGCGCCTCCGACCTCTCCGAGCTGACCGGCGGCGACATCGGCTCCATGGTCACCGCTTGGTCCAACTCCGCGGTCGGCACCTTCGTCAGCCTCTGCGTGGCCCTCGCCATCATCAACGCGGGCATCGTCATGGTCATCCAGAACTCCCGCGTGCTGTTCGCCTCCGCCCGCGACAAGGCCTGGCCCGGCCCGGTCAACACGGTCTTCTCCCGGCTCGGCCGCTTCGGCTCCCCGTGGGTGGCCACCCTCGCGGTCGGCGTCCCCGGCGCGGTGCTCTGCTTCGTCAACCTCGACACCCTCTACGGCGTCACCGGCGTCTCGGTGACCGGCATGTACCTGCTGGTCGCGGTCGCCGCGCTGCTCGCCCGCCGCGGCTCCCACAAGCACACGCCCGCCTGGCGGATGCCGCTGTGGCCCGCGGTGCCGGTCCTGCTCATCGCCGTCCTGGCCTACATCCTGACCCAGCAGGAGGCGAGCTACCTGCTGTGGACCGGCGGCATCACCGCCGTCGCCACCCTCTACTGGGCCCTGTACCTGCGGCCCCGCCGCGACACCCGCTGGCTGGTGTCCATCCCCGAGGACGCGCGGATCGCCGACCCCGTGGACACCCTGGCGACCATCCCGGCCCAGGCCGGCCCCATGGCCCCGGTCCCCGCGCCGGCCACCGGCGAAGCCCAGGCCTGAGGAACGCCCCGGCGGCGGCGCCGGCCGCCGCGGCCTGCCGGGCCCACGCGCCCCCGTACCGCGGCCGTGGTACGCGCCGGCCCCCCCCGTACGCCCCAGGGAGGGCCCGCCCCTCCCCCCGACGGCAGCAGCGGTCGCCGGCGCGGCCCCGTACCGTAGTCGCATGGATCTTCGACCTCGCGCACCGCGGACCCCGTGGCGCCGGCCGCGCCGGCTCGTGGCCGCCGTCGCCGCCGCCGTGGTCCTCGCCGGTGCCGGGACGTGGACGGCGGCCGTCGCCTTCGACGACCGCCCCGCCGTGCGCCGCAGCGACCGGGTCATCGCGGTCGACGGGGCACGCCTGGACACCTCGTACGTCACCCCGGCCGACGCCGGCCGCCACCCCGCCGTGCTGCTCGCCCACGGCTTCGGCGGCAGCAAGGACGACATGCGCCGGCAGGCCGAGGACCTCGCCCGCTCCGGGTACGCGGTGCTGACCTGGTCCGCGCGCGGCTTCGGCCGGTCCACCGGGAAGATCGGGCTGAACGACCCCCGCGGCGAGGTCGCCGACGTCTCCCGCCTCCTCGACTGGCTGGCGAAACGCCCCGAGGTACGGCTCGACAGGACCGGCGACCCGCGCGTGGGCATGGCCGGCGGCTCCTACGGCGGCGCGGTCTCCCTGCTCGCCGCCGGACACGACCGGCGGATCGACGCCATCGCCCCGGCGATCACCTACTGGAACCTCGCCGACGCCCTGCTCCCGCACGGCGTGTTCAAGAAGCTGTGGGCCGGCGTCTTCGTCAACAGCGGCGGCGGCTGCGCCCGCTTCCAGCCCGAGCTGTGCCGGATGTACGAGCGGGTCGCCGCGTCCGGCACCCCCGACGCGGCCGCCCGCGCGCTGCTCACCGAGCGTTCGCCGTCCGCCGTCGGCGACCGCGTCAAGGTGCCCACCCTGCTGACACAGGGGCAGACGGACTCCCTGTTCACCCTCGACCAGGCGGACGCCGCCGCCCGGGCGATCCGCGCGTCCGGCGCCCCCGTCGCCGTCGACTGGATCGCCGGCGGACACGACGGCGGCGACATGGAGACCGACCGGGTCGAGGCACGCACCCGCGCCTGGTTCGACCGGTACCTGAAGGGCGACGAGGACACCGACACCGGCCCGGCCTTCCGGGTCACCCGCACCGGCGGCGTCGACTCCACCGACGGCACGGCCCGGCAGCGCGGCGCGAGCGCCGCCACCTACCCGGGCCTGCGCGACCACCCGCGGGCCATCGCCCTCACCGGCGGCCCACAGCACGTCGCCAACCCGGCCGGCGCCAGCCCGCCCGGCGTCTCCGCGCTGCCCGGCCTCGGCGGCTCCGGCCTCGGCCGGCTGTCCGCACTCGGCGTCGGCCTCTCCATGGACTTCCCCGGCCAGTACGCGCGCTTCGACTCGGCACCGCTCACCCGCGACCTGCGGATCACCGGCACCCCGACGGCCACCGTGCACGTCACCTCCACCCGCGACGACGCCGTCCTGTTCGGCAAGGTCTACGACATCGGGCCCGACGGCGGCCGCCCGGTGCTGCCCGCCCAGCTCGTCACCCCCTTCCGGGTGACCGGGGCCAAGGCCGGCAAGGACGTCACCATCACCCTCCCGGCCATCGACCACGAGGTGCGCAGGGGCCACCGGCTCCGCCTGGTCCTCGCCTCCACCGACCTCGGTTACGCCTCACCGGCCGCCCCGGCCGGCTACACCGTCGCCCTGAAGTCGGACCTGAGCGTGCCGACGGCGCCCGAGGTCGCCACCGCCGCGGCCCCCCTGCCCGCCTGGGTGTGGTGGCTGCCCGCGGCCGGCGCCGTCGCCGCCCTCGCCCTGCTGCTCACCGCCCGCCGCCGCACCCTCGCCCCCGCCCCCGACCCGGACCTCGCCGAGGTCCCCCTCGTCATCGACGGCCTGAGCAAGCGCTACGCCGGATCCACCGACAGGTACGCCGTACGGGACCTGTCCTTCCGGGTGGAGAGGGGCCGGATCCTCGGACTGCTCGGGCCCAACGGCGCGGGCAAGACCACCACCCTGCGCATGCTGATGGGACTGATCCGCCCCGACGACGGCGAGATCCGCGTCTTCGGCCACGCCATCCGGCCCGGCGCGCCGGTGCTCTCCCGGGTCGGCGCCTTCGTGGAGGGCGCGGGCTTCCTGCCCCACCTGTCCGGCCGGGAGAACCTGGAGCTGTACTGGCGGGCCACCGGCCGACCGCCCGAGGACGCCCACCTGGACGAGGCCCTGGAGATCGCCGGACTCGGCGACGCCCTCGCCCGCGCGGTGCGCACCTACTCCCAGGGCATGCGCCAGCGCCTGGCCATCGCCCAGGCCATGCTCGGCCTGCCCGACCTGCTCATCCTGGACGAACCCACCAACGGCCTGGACCCGCCCCAGATCCGCGAGATGCGCGAGGTGATGATCCGCTACGCGGCCGGCGGCCGCACGGTGATCGTCTCCAGCCACCTGCTCGCCGAGGTCGAGCAGTCCTGCACCCACCTGGTCGTCATGGACCGCGGCCGGCTGGTGCAGGCCGGAGAGGTCCGGGACATCGTCGGCTCCGGCGACACCCTGCTGGTCGCCACCGCCACGCCCGTGGAGGAGCCGGTGGCGGAGAAGGTGGCCGCGCTGCCCGGCGTCGCCTCCGCCGTGCGCACCGGCGACGGGCTGCTGGTCCGCCTCGCACCCGGCGGCAAGGCCGAGCGGCTGATCGCCGAGCTGGTGCGGCTGGAGCTGCCCGTCGTCTCGGTGGGCCCGCACCGCCGCCTGGAAGACGCCTTCCTCACCCTGATCGGAGGTTCCGCATGAGCACGCTCACCGAGGTCGCCTCCGGCTATCAGGCGGGGCGCACCCTGCCGCTGCGGGTCGAACTGGTCCGCCAGCTCAAGCGCCGCCGCACCCTCGTCATGGGCGCGATCCTGGCCCTCCTGCCGTTCGTGCTGCTGATCGCCTTCGCGGTCGGCGGCGACCCGGGCGGCCGCAACAACCGGGTCACGCTGATGGACACGGCCACCGCCTCGGGCGCCAACTTCGCCGCCGTGAACCTCTTCGTGTCGGCGGGCTTCCTGCTGGTCGTCCCGGTCGCCCTGTTCTGCGGGGACACGGTGGCCTCCGAGGCGAACTGGTCCTCGCTGCGCTATCTGCTCGCCGCCCCCGTGCCCCGTGCCCGGCTGCTGTGGTCCAAGCTCGCCGTGGCGCTCGGGCTGTCCCTCGCCGCGATGGTCCTGCTGCCGCTCGTGGCGCTGGCCGCCGGCACGGCCGCCTACGGCTGGGGCCCGCTCCGGATCCCCACCGGCGGGGCGCTGGACACCGGGACGGCGGCCCAGCGGCTCCTGGTGGCCGTGGCCTACCTCTTCGTGTCCCAACTGGTCACCGCCGCACTGGCGTTCTGGCTGTCCACGGCGACGGACGCCCCGCTCGGCGCGGTCGGCGGCGCGGTCGGCCTGACCATCGTCGGCAACGTCCTGGACGCCGTCACCGCCCTCGGCCACTGGCGGGACTTCCTGCCCGCGCACTGGCAGTTCGCCTGGGCGGACGCCGTCCAGCCGGTCCCCGAGTGGTCCGGCATGATCCAGGGCGCCGCGCTGTCCGTCACGTACGCCCTGGTGCTGTTCGCCCTGGCCTTCCGCGGCTTCGCCCGCAAGGACGTCGTCTCCTAGCGGGCACCCCGGCACACAGGAGCGGGGGGGGGGGGGGGGGGGGGGGGGGGGGGGGGGGGGGGGGGGGGGGGGGGGGGGGGGGGGGGGGGGGGGGGGGGGGGGGGGGGGGGGGGGGG
>NZ_JBVJOT010000008.1:187715-196201 GCF_055583025.1 Streptomyces sp. NPDC104831 | reverse complement strand
TGTGCGCAGCGGGTTGATCTCCGAGACGGCGCCGACGAACGTGGTCTTGCCCACGCCGAAGCCGCCCGCCACCACGATCTTCGCGGAGGTGGTGGCCCGGCCCGCGTCAGAGCTTGCGAAGTCCACTGAGCACCCTTTCGAGCAGCGTCACGTCAGGAGCGCCACCGTTGTTCTCGTCGCCACCCGGCTGGTGGACGGCGACCAGGCCGGCCTCGGCGAGGTCGGCCACCAGGATCCGGGCCACGCCGAGCGGCATGTTCAGCAGCGCCGAGACCTCCGCGACCGACTTGACCTCACGGCACAGGTGGCAGATGCGCTGGTGCTCCGGGAGCAGCGTCACGAGTGCTGCCGGGTCGGCCGTGGTGCTGATCAGCGCCTCGATGGCGAGCTGGTAGCGGGGCCGGGTCCGGCCGCCGGTCATGGCGTACGGCCTCACCAGCGGCTGGTCGCCCTCGTCCCCGTACGGCTCCGCGTACGGATCATGATGGGCGGTGGGCGGGGTCATGAATCCTCCGGGCGGGACAGCAAGTCGGTCAGTCAAGCCGTCTGACGGGGCCGGTGGGGGGATTGTGGCGGCCGGACGGTGTTTTTGTGAGGTGGGTGGTGCCGGGGCCGGTCAGTGGAGCAGACTGCCCTGGAGTTCGGCGCGCAGGTCCGGGGTGAGTACCGCACCCGCGCGGTCGACGAGCAGTGCCATCTCGTAGCCGACGAGGCCGATGTCCGCCTCCGGGTGGGCCAGGACCGCGAGGGACGACCCGTCGGAGATGGACATCAGGAAGAGGAACCCGCGCTCCATCTCGACCACCGTCTGTGCCACGGTGCCGCCCTCGAAGATCCGGGACGCCCCGGCCGTCAGCGAGGTCAGCCCGGAGGCCACGGCCGCCAGCTGGTCGGCGCGGTCTCTCGGGAAGCCTTCGGACATCGCCAGCAGAAGGCCGTCGGCGGAGACCACCACGGTGTGGGACACCCCGGGGGTGTTGTCCACGAAGTTGGTGATCAACCAGTTCAGGTTCTGTGCCGCCTGGCTCATCGGACTCAACTAACGCTCCTGCTGGTGAGTGGGGCTCGGGAAGCTGCCGGTCTGGCCGCTGCCGGCCTGACGGCCCTGAGCGATGCCCCGACGGAGATTGGTCAGCCGGCCGCGTACGTCATCGGGCGCACGCGAGACCTGCGGACCGCTTTGGTGCTGTTGCTGCTGGGCGGTGCCGGGCACGAGGTTCGCCCGGGGCACCCGGCGCGGGAGGCCGGAGGTGGTGACCCCGCCCGCGGCGGGCTGCCGTACGCGCTCGGCCTGCCGGACGAGTTCGTCGTTCGGCGAGGTCCGCCAGGACCCGGTGTTCGGACCGGAGCGCTGCGGAGCGGACGCGGGCGCCTGCTGCTGCGGCGCCTCGGGCGCGTTCTCCTGCTGCTGCTGGAACCAGTTGGTCTCCAGCGTGTCGAACAAGGGGGTGCGACCGTCCCCCGGACCGCTGGCCGGCGGCAGCGCCCACCCGTCACCCGGCTCCAGGCCCTCGCCGGACCGCTGCGCGGCACCCCGGTCGTCCGGCTCCTCGCGGAACGGACGCTGCTGCGGGGCCGGCGGGCGCGGGGCGCCGAAGTCGTCGCGGCGGGCCGGCTGCGGGCGCTCGTACTGCCCGCTCTGGCCGGCGTTCGGCAGGGCGTGCTGCCCGGTGGAGCCGCCGTCGTACCCGCCGTCGTACGCCTGGGGGGCCTGCGGCGCCGGGAACTGGCCCGTGTGCTGCGTGCCGTTGTCCGGCCGGCCGGCGCCGGGAGCGCCGAACACGTCGGAGCGGGCGAACGAACCGGTGTCCTGCCGGCTGCCGGGACCGTCGAAGGGGCCCGCCTGCCGCTCGGCGTCCGGCCGCGGGAACTGGCCGGTGTGCCCGAGGTCGTCCGGGCGGGCGAACCGGCCCGCGTTCCGGCCGTCGTCGAGCTGCGGGAACTGGCCTGTGCTCTGCGTGTTCCCGGGCTGCGGGTACTGGCCCGTGGTCTGGGCGTTGCCGGGCTGCGGGTACTGGCCCGTGCTCTGCGTGTTCTCGGGCTGCGGGTACTGGCCCGTGCTCTGCGTGTTCCCGGGCTGCGGGTACTGGCCCGTGGCCTGGACATTGTCGAGCTGCGGGAACTGGCCCGTCTGCCGGAGGTCGTCCGGGCGCGCGTACTGGCCGGTCTGCCGGGCCGGGCCGGGCAGCTCGGCGCGCGGGAACTCGCCCGTCGCGGCCGGGCCCTGCGCGTCGATGCGGGGCATCTCGGCGGTGGAGCCCGGACCCTGCCGGTCGTCCACGCGCGGCATGTGCGCCGTCTGCGCCGGGTCCTGCTCGTCGTGGCCGCGCGGAGTGTCCAGCGAGGCACGGGAGACCGGGGCCTGGGCGTCGGCCCAGCCCGGGGTGCGGGACTGCGGCTCCGCGCCGGGCAGTTCGGCCCGGGGGCCGCCGCGCGGCGGCAGCTGGGGCCGGCGTCCCTGGTCCGCCGGACCGCCGGAGCGCTTGCGGCCGCGGCCGCCGCCGAACAGATCCTGCTGCGGGCCGTTCGGGTGCGCGGCCTGGAGGCCCTGCGGCGCACCGGGCGCCTGGCCGCCGGGTGCGCCCGCGCCGGAACCGGCCGGCGTCCGGCCGCCCTGCTGCGGCGCGGCACCGGGGCCGCCCTGCGGACCGCGAGCCCCGCCCTGCGCACCGGGACGGCCGCCCTGGCCGGTGCCGGGCAGCGCGGCCCGGGGACCCTGGCCGGAGCCGGCCTGGCCGCGCGGGCCCGGACCGCCGCCGAGCAGCCCGCCGCCGGCCGGACCAACGCCCTTGTTGCCGGTCTGCCGCCTGGCCGCGGCCGCACCCGCGGCGGCCTGCGCCGCCGCGGGACCACCGGTGGACATGGGGGCGCCGGGCTTGCCGGGCGTCGGCTTCTTGTCGCCCTGGGCGACGTCCACCGGAAGCATGACCAGCGCGGTCGTACCGCCGGAGTCGGACGGGCGCAGCTGGATGCGGATGCCGTGGCGCTGGGAGAGCCGGCCGACCACGAACAGACCCATGCGGCGGGAGACCGACACGTCCACGGTGGGCGGCGAGGCGAGCCGCTCGTTGATCGCCGCCAGGTCCTCGGGGGACAGGCCGATGCCGGTGTCGTGGATCTCGATCAGGACGCGGCCGTCGGGCAGCGCGTGACCGGTGACCTTGACCTTGGTCTGCGGCGAGGAGAACGAGGTCGCGTTCTCCAGCAGCTCGGCGAGCAGGTGCACGAGGTCGTTGACGACCCGGCCGGCGACCTGGGTGGTGGGCACCGAGGCCAGCTCGATGCGCTCGTACTGCTCCACCTCGGAGGCGGCGGCACGGAGCACGTCGACCAGCGGGACGGGGCGGGTCCAGCGGCGGCCCGGTTCCTCACCGGCGAGGACGAGGAGGTTCTCGCCGTTACGGCGCATGCGGGTGGCGAGGTGGTCCAGCTTGAACAGGGAGGACAGCTGGTCCGGGTCGGCCTCGCGGGACTCCAGCTCGGAGATCAGCGACAGCTGGCGCTGGATCAGGCCCTGGGAGCGGCGCGAGAGGTTGGTGAACATCGCGTTGACGTTGCCCCGCAGCAGGGCCTGCTCGGCGGCGAGGCGGACCGCCTCGCGGTGCACGTCGTCGAAGGCCGCGGCCACCTGGCCGATCTCGTCCCGGGAGTGCACACCGACCGACTCCACGGAGGTGTCGACGTCCTGCGGGTCGGACTCGGAGAGCTGCTTGACCAGCTCGGGCAGGCGGTCCTGGGCGACCTTGGTGGCGGTCTCCTGGAGCCGGCGCAGCGAGCGGATCATGGAGCGGGCCACGACGAACGCGCCGACCAGCGAGACACCGAGCACGAGCAGGATCAGCACACCGGAGAAGATGGCCTCCCGCTCGGTGGCGCTCTTCAGCTCGCGGGCCTTCTGCTCCATCTCCTCCAGGAGCGTGTGCTCGATCTTCTTCATCTGCTCGAGCTTGGTCGAGCTGTCGTCCACCCAGTCCTTGTAGGACCGCGCCGGCAGCTGCTGCAGGCCGTCGGGGGACTCGAAGGAGCGCTTGGCGTAGGTGTCGGCCGCCTCGATCGTCGGGTTGCCCTCGTCGATCGGCTTCAGCAGCTCCTCGGCGTCGTGGTCCGCGTAGATCTTCCGGAAGATCGCCAGCTCGGAGTTCTCGCTCTCGTACGCCGACTGGCCGTAGAGGCGGTCGTTCTCGGAGAGGTCGCCCTTGGTGGCGGGGGTCGCCGGCAGCGCGGCGGCGATCATGGCCCGCTGCACGGAGGCGTACTCCTTGGCGGTCGAGAAGGCCGCCAGGGCGCGGGTACGGGAGATCATCTCCGGGTTGCTGGACGCCTCGGCCATGTCCTGGGAGAGGCCGATCAGCTGGCTGATGAGCCGGTGGTAGGACTCCACCGTCTGGGAGGCGTTCCGCTCCGACGCGTACGACTTCTGGCGGATCTTGGCCAGGTCGTCGAGCTGGTTGGCGAGGCCGACGAGCGCGTCGCGCACGCCCTGGAGCTTGCCGTCCTTGCTCGCCGCGTCGATCTTCTCGGAGTCGTCGAGGAAGTCGTCGCGGGCCCGGTCGGTCTTCTGCTGGTAGGCCTTGATCTGGTAGTCGTTCGCCTTCAGACCGCCGTGCGCCAGCGGGCCGGCCGACTGGTCGCGCTCCTCCTGGAGCGCCGCGGCCAGCTCGGTGGCCTGCTTGGTCATCTCCGTCAGCAGCTTCATGTTGTCGAGCTGCTGGATGTCGTTCAGGTTCTCGTTGATGCGCAGGGCACCCAGCGTGGTGGCCGCGACCACGGGGAGCGCGAGCAGCGAGACCAGGCGGGTGGAGATGCGCCAGTTGCGCAGGTGCATCCGGGAACCGGAGCCGACGGAGCCGCCCGGGGCGGGCTTCACCGTGGGCGTGGGGGCGCCGGAGGGAGCCGTCTTCGCGGGGGCCGACAGGGTGGGGGTCCCAGGGCGTCCGGCGCGCTCACCGCCGTCCTTGGCCGGGGCCGGACCCGGGCTCTGGGCGTGCTGGGGCGTCGAACCGCGGTCGGCCCCGCCGTGCGGCTCCGGCTCCGCCGAAGCGCTGCCATCCCTCTTGAAACGTCCCTGCACTAGCGTCGCAACCTCTGGACCAGGCGCCCCTCCGCGTGAACGGAGGGACACGGTGTCGGCGTTGTGGGGAGCGCCCTGAATACGCCCCCCGGGTGGTCTTGAGTGACCGGCGCTGGCTCCCCCTGTCCCGCCGCCGCTCGGCGCTGTGTTGCGCCCCCTGCGCGCCGGCTCGATCCCGCGGCGGTCCGTGGAATTCCAGCACAGTGCAGGATCTCCAACAAGGGCAGTGGGCCGAGCTGTGACCTCCGTGACAAAGTGTGAGGGACGAGTTACCAGCCGTGGACCCGGATTCGGTCGATAACGGGCATATTTCGGCGAGTCGTCGGTCGTGGCCTGGTGTCCCAGTCGCCATGATCAGGAGCGGAATGATGGCTTCAGGTGTCCAATGTCCGTTTCGTTGCGGGCGATTGGCGGTCGGAATTGACCGATTTGCCCGTGAGGTCGTGAGCAAACTCACACACTTCTCGGGGACAGTAGGCGACTTCGTCGGGGAATCGGATGTTTAGCCTGACGCTTTACAAGACGGACGACTCTGCCAACCCACTCGACCAGAGGGCACAGGACGACAACGGTGAAGACGACGATGATGTTCCGCAAGATAGCCAACCCGCGACGCACGACCCTGGCGCACCTGAAGGACGCCGGCGAGCTGCACACGCCCGAGCTGCCGGAGCACTCCGTCGACCTCCCCGCCCAGACGGCCAACCCCCGGCGCACCGTCCTCATGGAGGTCCCGGTGGGCTCGGGGGCTCCGGCGGGCGAGTGACCGACGGCTTCACCGGACGCGGCCGGCGGGATCGGGTGGCGATCCCCCCGGCCGCTTCCGTGTCCGCCCGCCGTCCGTCCCGCCGTCCGCCCGCCGTCCGTGCCGCCGTCCCTCCCGCCGGGCGGACGGGGCGCGCGAGGCGGCAGGGACGCGGGCGTGAGGTGGAACGGCGCCGCACGGAATCCCGGGTGACCCGCCTCTGACCTGCGGCGACACCCCCAGCATCGGTGGGCGGCCCATAGCTCCGATAACCTGGGGCGTCAATACGCCGGTTCTCAAACGAGGGGCGCGAGCATCCCGTGCGCATCGCCAGGTTCTCCATCGACGGGAACGTAGCCTTCGGCGCGGTCGAGGGCGACAAGCAGGACGAACTCGTCCTCGACATCATCAAGGGCATCCCCTTCGCGGACTTCGAACTGTCCGGGACGAAGGTGCCGCTGAGCAAGGTCAGACTGCTCCCGCCGGTGCTCCCCAACAAGGTCGTGGCCTTCGGCCGCAACTACGCCGAGCACGCGCGCGAGCTGGGCAACGAGGTCCCCGAGGCGCCGTTCGCCTTCTTCAAGCCGTCCACCTCGGTGATCGGCCCCGGCGACGAGATCCGGTACCCGTCGTTCTCCCAGGAGCTGCACCACGAGGCCGAGCTGGCCGTCGTGATCGGCCGCATGTGCCGCGAGGTGCCCCGCGAGCGGGTCAAGGACGTCATCCTCGGCTACACCTGCGCCAACGACGTCACCGCCCGCGACGTGCAGAAGCGCGAGAAGCAGTGGGCCCGGGCCAAGGGCTTCGACAGCTCCTGCCCGCTCGGCCCCTGGGTGGAGACCGACCTCGATCTCGCCCGCGCGGGTGACCTGACCATCCAGCTCACCGTCAACGGCGAACAGCGCCAGCTGGGCCGTACGAGCGAGATGATCCACCCCATCGAGGACCTGGTCGTCAACATCTCGGAGGCCATGACGCTGCTCCCCGGCGACGTCATCCTCACCGGAACCCCCGCGGGGGTCGGCCCCCTGAACGTCGGCGACGAGGTCGCCGTCACCATCGAAGGCATCGGCACTCTCACCAACAAGGTTGTCAAGCGTGGCTAGCGCACCTGTACGCGTCCGTTTCTGCCCCTCGCCCACCGGTAACCCGCACGTGGGCCTGGTGCGCACCGCCCTGTTCAACTGGGCGTTCGCCCGGCACCACCAGGGCACCCTGGTCTTCCGCATCGAGGACACCGACGCGGCCCGCGACTCCGAGGAGTCCTACAACCAGCTCCTCGACGCGATGCGCTGGCTCGGCTTCGACTGGGACGAGGGCCCCGAGGTCGGCGGCCCGCACGCGCCGTACCGCCAGTCGCAGCGGATGGACATCTACCAGGACGTCGCCCGCAAGCTCCTGGACGGCGGCTACGCCTACCACTGCTACTGCTCCCAGGAGGAGCTGGACACCCGCCGCGAGGCCGCCCGCGCCGCCGGCAGGCCCTCCGGCTACGACGGCCACTGCCGCGAGCTGACCGCCGAGCAGGTCGAGCAGTACCAGGCGCAGGGCCGTGAGCCCATCGTCCGCTTCCGGATGCCGGACGAGACGATCACGTTCACCGACCTGGTCCGCGGCGAGCTGACCTTCACCCCGGAGAACGTGCCCGACTACGGCATCGTCCGCGCGAACGGCGCCCCGCTGTACACGCTGGTCAACCCGGTCGACGACGCCCTGATGGAGATCACCCACGTCCTGCGCGGCGAGGACCTGCTCTCCTCCACCCCGCGCCAGATCGCCCTCTACAAGGCGCTGATCGAGCTGGGCGTCGCCCAGCGCGTCCCGGAGTTCGGCCACCTGCCCTACGTCATGGGCGAGGGCAACAAGAAGCTGTCGAAGCGCGACCCGCAGTCCTCGCTGAACCTCTACCGCGAGCGGGGCTTCCTGCCCGAGGGGCTGCTCAACTACCTGTCCCTGCTGGGCTGGTCGCTCTCCGCCGACCAGGACATCTTCACGATCGAGGAGATGGTCCGGGCCTTCGACGTCTCCGACGTCAACCCCAACCCGGCCCGCTTCGACCTGAAGAAGTGCGAGGCGATCAACGGCGACCACATCCGCATGCTGGAGGTGAAGGAGTTCACCGAGCGCTGCCGGCCGTGGCTGAGGGCCCCGTTCGCGCCCTGGGCGCCGGAGGACTTCGACGAGGCCAAGTGGCAGGCGATCGCCCCGCACGCCCAGACCCGCCTGAAGGTCCTGTCGGAGATCACCGACAACGTCGACTTCCTGTTCCTGCCGGAGCCGGTCTTCGACGAGGCGAGCTGGACCAAGGCGATGAAGGAGGGCTCCGCCGCCCTGCTGCGCACGGCCCGCGAGAAGCTCGACGCGGCGGACTGGACCTCGGCCGAGTCGCTGAAGGAGGCCGTCCTGGCCGCCGGCGAGGCGCACGGCCTCAAGCTCGGCAAGGCCCAGGCCCCGGTCCGCGTGGCCGTCACCGGCCGCACCGTCGGCCTGCCGCTGTTCGAGTCCCTGGAGATCCTGGGCAAGGACACCACGCTGACCAGGATCGACGCGGCCCTGGCCAAGCTGACGGCGTAGGCACCCCGGGCGGGGGGGGGGGGGGGGGGGGGGGGGGGGGGGGGGGGGGGGGTGGGGGGGGGGGGGGGGGGGGTGCGGGTCGGCTTTCCCCGGTAC